>DASXJE010000306.1 GCA_036497565.1 Mycobacteriales bacterium | reverse complement strand
GCCGTCCGGAGATCTCCAGGTCGCTCCCCCGACCGGGAGCCACCACGGCGCATCACGCACGACCCCGTCCTGGAGCGCCGATCGGGCCTGCGGGGTGACCAGCGCGTGGAAGACGAAGGACCAGCCGAACCGCTCGGCGTCGGTGACGTAGCCCGTGTTCTTGACGAATGCCGCGAACTGCCGGTTGGTGACGGCCGTGGTGTCGATGCAGTACGACGACAGCTGCACCGGGCGCACCGGCCCCTCACCGTCGTCGGCGAAGGCGTCCGGATCCGCACCACCCATGAGAAACGTCCCGGCGGGGATCACCGCCATGCCTCGGCGGACCGTGGCCGGATCTCGTCGGGGCACGTCGAAGGTCTGCTGTCTCGACTCGCCCGAGCCGGCCGACGGTGAGCTGGGCGCGCAACAGGAGCTCACCTGGTCACCGCCGTCATGCCGGGCTCGCGGTCGAGTCGGCGGCGGGCGCGAGATAGGGGATGGTCTGCGGACCCTCTGGGAGCACGCACACCCGGGCACCGGGTCCGGCCTTCGCGAGCGCGTCGGCGACGGTGCCGGTGATGTCGTCGGTCTGCGTCAGGTGCGCCGTACGCAGCTCCTCGTCGGAGAGGTATCCGGTGTGCATGACGACCTCGGCGTGGCACTGGATCCTGGCCTGGATCTGCACCTGCCATTGGTCGGGGGTCACCGTGTCGGCTGACTCGATGGCATCGAGCAGGGCGCGGGGCGAGGGCCGGGACGCGAGCACCTGCCGGTAGGACCCGTGGCCGGGGAAGCCGTCGCGGCACTCGGCGGCGCAGACGATCAGCCCACCCGGCTTCACGACCTTGGCGGCCGCGGACATGCCCTTGACCGCCTGGTAGAGGTTCTGGTCGAGCGGGTAGCCGGAGTTGGTCGTGACCACGACGTCGTACGGCGCCGGCACCGGACGCATCGCCACCCTCTTCGCCGCCGCGCACGCGGCGGCGTGCATCGCGAACATCTCGCCCGCGAACGCCTGGACGATCTGCTGATCGCGGTTGAGGACCACGTCGAACGCGAAGTCGACCCCAGTACCGGCGGCGATGGCCCGCACGTCGTCGTGCACCGGGTTGCCGTCGATGACGCCCCAGGTGGCGTCGGGGTGGCCGATGCGGGTCGCGTCGTGCAGGGTCAGCACGGTCTCGAGTGCGGCCAGGCCGGGCGCGATCAGCTTCGGACCGCCGGAGAATCCGGCGAAGAAGTGCGGTTCGACGAAGCCGGTGGTGATCCGTACGTCGGCCGCCACCCATTCCCGGTTGAGCCACACCGGCACGCCGTTGCCGTAGTGACCGCGCCAGACCAGGTCGCCGGCGTCACGGGAATCGTGGTTGACGACCCGTACGGTGTCGACGAGATCGTCGCCGAGCATCGCCCGCAGCTCGGCGTCGGTGTTGCCCCGGTGGGTGCCGGTCGCGACGAGCAGGACGACGTCGTCCAGGCCCACGATGCCCTCGAGCTCCTCGAGCACCGCCGGAATCATCAGTTGCCGCGGCTGGGGACGGGTGCCGTCACACAGCGAGATCGCGACGGTCTGGCCGGGACGGACGATGGCCCGCAGCGGCTTGCCGGCCACCGGGTTGCGCACCGCCTCCCGAAGCAGCCGCGCCGGGTCCGCGGCGGCCGGCTGGTACGCCGGTTCGACGACCGTCGTCGCGGCGTCCGGCAGGTCGACCGCCAGCCTGGTCTGCCCGTAGGCGAGCGACACCTGCATGCGGTTCCTTCGAGTCGGTGGTGACGCGACTGATCCAGCGTGCCACTCGCCGCCTCCCGGGCGAACGACCGGGGCGTTACGTGTCGGCGGTCAGGCGGGACAGCCGGGCGGCCCGATCCCGATGCCTCCGGTCGTCGCGGGTGAAGATGTCGACCGCGAGCCGGGCGAGCTGGCGCCCCTGGCCTTCGATGTCGAGGCGGCTCGCGGCGGCGACCTCGGTGCGCCATTTCTCCGGCACCGCGGCCAGCCCGCCGAGCGCACCGGCGAGTGCGCCACCCATCGACGCGATCGAGTCGGCGTCGCGCCCGTAGTTGACGCCACCGAGCACGGTGGGGACGTAGTCGCCGCGGGCCACGAGCAGCATGCCGAGGGCCACCGGCAACTCCTCGATCGCATGGAGCCGGCTCGGCCGGCGGGCGGCCAGGCCCGGCTCGCGGTAGTCGTCGGCGACGGTATCGAACGGCCGGATCGCGTCCCGGAGCGGCCCGAGGGCGGCCGACCACTCAGTGATCGACGCCGCCGCATCGCACACGGCCTCGATCGCCGCGCGGGTGCCGTCCTTGGCCACTCGGAGGCAAGTGGCCACGACCGATTCCACGGTGGCATCGGGGTCGAGCGCCGCGGCGACCGCGGCGGCCAGCACCCCGGCCGCCTCCCGGCCGTAGCTGGACTGGTGGGCTCCGGTGACGTCGATGGCCTCGGCGTAGGCACCGTCCGGGTCGCCGGCGTTGACGATGCCGACCGGCGCGATGTACATGGCCGCACCGCAGTTGACGATGTTTCCGGTCCCCGCCTCACGTGGATCCACGTGACCGTAGGCCAGCCGCAGCACCAGCCACTTCTCCGCGAGAAAGACCCGGCGCAACAACGGCGCTTCGGTCTCGAGCTCAGGAATCCACCTTGAGTCGTCAACCATCTGCGGCACCAGCAGGCTCTCGACGTCGTAGGCATCGAGGTGGTCCTGCTTACGCAGATAGGCCCGGGCGAAGGCCTGTGTCATCAACGTGTCATCCGTGACGTGGCCGTCGCCCTTGTGGTACGGCGAATTGGGCCGGGCGCCCCGCCAGTCGGCGAAGTACGGCGGCACGATGTCTTCGACGAATCCGCCATAGCGCTGGCGGATCTGATCGGTGGTCCAGCCCTCTGTCGGTCCCCCGAGCGCATCGCCGACGGCCGCACCGGAAAGGCAGCCCGCCGCGCGATCGGCCAGCGTCGTCATCGCCACCGCACCCCTGTGTCTACACGAGTAGAGGTGCACACTCTAGAATCGCCGGATGATCACGTCAACGACCAATCCACGCGCGGGATTGGTCAACGACGTCCGTTGACGGGGCAGTGGGAAACGGCCTACGGTCGCATCGTCTACTCGCGTAGATCTTTGCCACCACGGAGGACGCATGCACGACGCACTGTCGGCGGCCGACATGCTGCACGACGAGCTGGCCCAGCGGCGCGAGACCGGTTACGAGGTCGACGAGGTCGCGGCCGAGGCGGCCCGCACCGATCCCGACGACTCGGCCCGGTTGTGGTCGCTCGTCGATCGGCTCGCCGACGCGCCCCGTCGCGACGGCTGGTCGTACGAGGAGCCGGACGCCCTCGGCGAGATCGAGGCGACCCTCCCCGCGGCGGGTCCGGTCGGCACACTGTCCGCGACCGACTACCGCAACCGCATCCTCGGTGCCTGGCTCGGCCGGTGTGCCGGCTGCAATCTCGGTAAGCCCGTGGAGAACGGCGATCATTGGACCCGCGCACACATCCGGGACTATCTGCAGCGGGCCGAGTCCTACCCGCTCACCGACTACTTCCCCGTCCTGGACCCGATGCCCGACGGCTTCGTCTTCCGGCCCAACTGGCCGCAGACGACGCGTGGCAACATCCACGGCTCGGCCCGGGACGACGACATCGACTACCCGATCCTCAACCTGCACCTGCTCGAGACCTACGGGACCGGGTTCGCGTCGCGCGACGTCGGCCAGGAATGGCTGTCCCTGCTGCCGTTCCTGCAGACCTACACGGCCGAGCGGGTCGCGATCCGCAACCTCGTCCACGGCCTGCAGCCGCCGGAGACGGCGACCTACCGCAACCCCTACCGCGAGTGGATCGGCGCCCAGATCCGGGCCGACATCTTCGGATGGGTCAACCCGGGCGATCCGCGCCGCGCGGCGACGCTCGCCTACGCCGACGCCGCGCTGTCCCACGTAGGTAACGGCATCTACGGCGAGATGTGGTCGGCGGCCCTCAATGCCGCGGCCTTCACCGCCGGCAGCGCCCGGGCAGCGATCGAGGAGTCCGTGCGGCACATCCCGCCGCAGTCCCGCCTGGCGGAGGCCCTGCGCGACGTACTCGACTGGCACTCCGACGGACTGTCGTGGGACCGGGCACAGGCCGAGATCGACAAGCGCTACGGCCATTACCACTGGGTCCACACGATCAACAACGCCGCGGCGGTGGCGGTCGGGCTGTTGTGGGCGGACGGCGATTTCACCCGGGCGATCGGGCTGACCGTCCAGGCCGGCATGGACACCGACTCCAACGGGGCGACGGTCGGCTCGGTCGCCGGTGTCCTCGCCGGCGCCGCCGACCTGCCCGCGCACTGGGTCGATCCGCTGGCCGACTCCGTGCAGTCGGCGGTGTTCGGCTTCGACTCCTCGCGGATCAGCGACCTCGCCGACCGGACCGTACGGCTCCGCGACCGGCTGTGACGGCGGGCGTCAGTCCACCGTCACGGCCTTGAACTTGGCGATTGCCTCGGTCATCGCCACCTCGGTCGGGAGCCGCTCCATGCTGGATGCGCCGAAGAAGCCGGCCACCCCCGTGGTGTGCCGCAACACGTAGGCGGCGTCGTCGGGCATGGCGATCGGCCCTCCGTGGCAGAGGACCAGCACATCGTCGCGGACACTCACGGCGGCGTCCCTGATCTCCTGGACGAGCTCGACGGCCTCGTCCAGGCTGACGGCGGTCTGCGCCCCGATCGTGCCCGACGTCGTCAGACCGACGTGAGCGACCACGACGTCCGCGCCGGCCGCGGTCATCGCGACCGCCTGCTCGGCGTCGAACACGTAGGGGGTCGTCAACAGGTCCATCTCGTGTGCGACCCGGATCATCTCCACCTCGTGGTGGTAACCCATCCCGGTCTCCTCGAGATTCTGCCGGAAGCGCCCGTCGTAAAGACCGACAGTCGGGAAGTTCTGCACACCGGCGAATCCGAGGTCCTGCAGCTGCCGGAGGAATACCGGCATGGTGCGGAACGGGTCGGTCCCGCAGACTCCCGCCAGCACCGGTGTCGACTCGACGATCGGGAGCACCTCCCGTGCCATGTCGACGACCACAGCGTTGGCGTCCCCGTAGGGCAGCAGGCCGGCCAACGAACCGAGGCCGGCCATCCGGTAGCGACCCGAGTTGTAGATGATGATCAGGTCGACGCCGGCGGCCTCGGCGCACTTGGCCGAGAGGCCGGTCCCGGCACCGGCGCCGACGATGGCATTTCCCTTGGCAGCCTGGGCGATCAACCGTTCACGTGCGGTCTGCGCGTCCACCTGGGGTCCCTTCCTCGGCCGGCGTACCGGCCAGCTGGTCGACGAGCGCGTCGGCCATCGCGACGGCGAAGGCCTCGTCGTTGATGTCGGTGTCGACCTCGCACAGGACGATCCGCTCGGTCAGGTTGTCCTTGACGGCGCCGATGAGCGCGCGATCGGCCTCGTCGTCGTAGAAGGCGGATCCCTCGGTGGCGATCATCGAGATACCGCGCAGCGGGATGAAGAGCGTGACCGGCCCGGTCGCAGTGTTGAGACGCTCGGCGACCCGGCGGCCGAGCTCCGCCGTCTCCTCCGGCGTGGTACGCATCAGGGTGGTCGTCGCGTTGTGCTGGTAGAGATTGCGGTCCTCGAACTGGACCGGCACGCTGTCCCGGGCGCCGAAGTTCACCATGTCCAGCGCCCCCAGGCTCACCACCTGTGGGATGCCGGCTGCCCCGGCCACGGTCAGGCGCTCCGGCCCGGCGGAGAAGACGCCACCGACCAGTTCGTCGGCGAGCTCCGTCGTCGTGATGTCGAGCACCCCGGCGAGCAGTCCGGCCCGGGCGAGGGCCTCCATGGACTGGCCCCCGGTGCCGGTGGCGTGGAAGACCAGCACCTCGTAGCCCTTGTCCTCGAGCCGTTGCCGGGCCCGTTGCACGCACGGTGTCGTGACACCGAACATCGTCGCACCGATCAGAGGCCGGTCGTCTCCGGCCGGGCCGTCGGCCGACGGTGCCAGCACCATCCCGGAGACGGCGCCCGCGGCGTTGGTGAGGATGCGACGCGAGATCTTGTTGACGCCGGCGATGTCGACGACGGAATACATCATCGTGATGTCGAGGGCGCCGACGTAGGGCCGCGTATCCCCCGACGCGACGGTCGACACCATCACCTTCGGCACGCCCACCGGCAGGGCCCGCATGGCCCGCGTGACGAGCGTTGTCCCACCGGTGCCCCCGAGACCGATGATCCCGTCGAGCCGTCCCTCGTCGTGGAGCCGCCGCACCACCGCTTCGGCTCCGCGCGACATGCTCTCGACCGCGCTGCCCCGGTCTCCGGCGTCCGCGAGCGTCTGCAGGTCGACGCCGGCCGCTTGCGCCACCTCGTCGCGGCGGACGTCCGGTTCGAGGAATGGGCTGTCGAACACTCCGGCGTCGACCACCGTCGTGGTGACCCCGGCAGCCGCGATCTGGTCACGGACGAATGCGTATTCCTGGCCCTTGGTATCCAGCGTCCCCAGGAGCACCACGTTTGGCACCGCTACCTCACCCTTTCCCGCTCGACGTTCGGACCGCGCACGGCTAGGCGGTCGCCGGCTCCGCCAACATCTCGAAGACCCGCACGATCGACACCGCGTCCTCGAGCGTGCCGAATTCGAGCGGCGCGATCCCGAGGGCGGCATCGACGAAGGCGATGATGCTCTGGGCGTAGCCCTGGACGAAGTTGTTGTTGTTGTAGAGCTGGCCGAGGCTCATCTCCGGCTCCCACCGCAGCGGCGCGGTCTCGTCATCGGTGATGTAGCTCGGTGTCCTGCCGTAAGGCCCGATATCTCCGCGCCGGTACCAGGTCAGTCGGGCGCCGTTGTCAATGACGATGTTCGAGCCCTCGCCCACGATCTCGACCCGCTCGAGCGGACTCGTCGCCGCCTGACCGGCACTGAAGTGGAAGGTGCCGACGGTGCCGTCGGCGAACGTCACAATCGCCACCCCGCCGTTGCCGACCGGCGCGGGCACGTAGGAGACGGCAGCCACCTCGCCGACCGTGACCAGTGCGGCGCCGACCGGATGCCAGATGTGGTTGAGGCAGCTGCGCACCTGGGGGTCGGACAGCGGCAGCCCGGGCTGGCGGGGGACGTGCAGCGGGTAGCGACCGGAGAACGATGCGGGTCGCCCGAAGTCCGGGCCGCGCATGATCTGCCGCGCCTTGAGGTGGGCGGGGTTGTACATGGTCTTCGCGCCGACCGCGGCCACCCGACCGGCCCGGTCACGCAGATCGATGAGCTTCTCCACGCTCGCCGAGCTGGCCGCGACGGGCTTGTCCGTCCACACGTGACAGCCCGCCTCGAGGCAGCGGGCCATCAGCGACGTGTTCAACGGATCGCCGTCGAGGTAGCCGTCGACGCCGATCAGTACGGCATCAGGCTCGACGTCACGGAGCAGCAGGTCGAGGTCGGTGTAGGCGTCCCCGGCTCCGAACTGGCGGGCGAAGGACTCGGCCCGGTCCGGATCGGGGTCCCACATGGCGACCAGATCCACCGCGGCGTAGGCGAGCGACGGCAGGAAGTTGCGGTATGCGTGCCCGGACGTGCCGAGGAAGGCCACCCGCAGCGGCTGCTTGGCCTCGTAGGCGAAGGTGAGGTCGGTCACGTGTCCTCCGATGGGCTGGGCACCGTCACCCGACGGGTACGACGTCGCCGGTGCTCCGCAAGCCGGCTTCGTAGACCCGCATGACCTGAAGGGCGAAAGGCAGATCACCGCTGCGGAGCGGGCGGTGATCGAGAATTGCGCCGCAGAAGTCGGACAGCTCGAAGAACATGCCCTGCACGAAGAGGCCGGAATTCTCCTGCGTCGCCAGCCGATGCTCGGCCTCCCACACGACACTCCCGGTTTCCGTGCCCGGCCCGGTGAAGTCCGTCTGCCGCGTGTAGTCGAACGGAATCCCGCGGTGGAAGGACACCCGCGCGCTGTTGTCGATCGTGATCGACCGACCCTCGCCGATGAGGTCGTAACGCTCGATCGGGTAGCCGTGCGGTGCGCCGCCGGCGAGAAAGAAAGTGCCGACCGCTCCGCCGGCGAAGGTGAGGTTCACCGACCCCACGGCGGCGTCACCGGGTCCGACGACCGTGCGGACCGACTCGACGTCGCCGGCGACCTCGATCATGAGGGAGAGCGGGTGGCATCCGTTGTTCAGCCAGTTGGTGGTCTCCCGCCGGCTGAGCACGCCCGCACCGTCGGCGGGCATCGTCATGGGATAAACGGCGAGCACCGATCGCAGCGCTCCGAACTCGGGCAACGCCATGAGCTCCTTGGCCTTGCGGACCGCGGGCTGGTACGCCTTCTTGAAGCCGACGGCGCAGACCCGGTCTCCCCTGGCGGCCATGATCTTCTCGACGTCGGCCGCGAACAGGCCGGGCGGCTTCTCCATCCAGACGTGGAGGCCGGCACTCAGCGCCTCCACGGCGAGGTCGGGATGCTGGCGTGGGCCGGCGCAGACCAGGACCGCATCGAGATCGACCGCGGCATACATCTCCGCCGCACCGGAGAAGGCTGGCACGCCGTACTCGGAGGCGGTGCGCTCGGCGAGCTGACGATCGAGGTCGCAGATCCCGGACAGGGTCACGGGGAGATGGTGCAGCGCCGGAAGGACGTTGCGGTAGGCGTGGCTCCCGGCGCCGACGAGACCGACCCGCAACCTGCGGTCGTACTCCCGCTGGTAGGCCACTACTCGCTCCCGCCGCCGCGGACGACGGTCTGCCGGTCGCCGGTGGGGTAGGAGACCACCATGCGGGCGACCGATGTGCCGCGGTTGACCCCCTGGTGCTCGACCCCCGCCGGGATGTGCACGGTCGTCCCGGCGGTCAGGTGGACGACGTCGTCGCCGACCGCGTGGTCGAGTTCACCCTCGATCAGGAACAGCAATTCTTCGGTGTTGGGGTGGTAGTGCCGGGGATTGGCCATGCCCGGGTTGATCTGCACGAAGCCGACCGTGAGGCCCGCGCCCGGGCGGATCGCGTCGTTGCACAGCCAGCGGATCGACCCCCACTCGGACTCCTCCGCGGCCGCGGTGTCGATCGAGGTGGTGTGGGCGGGTTCCCCATCGATGTTCTTGTCGGCCTGCGGCTCGACGCTCACCCGGTGTCCTCCTGTTCGCGTGGGACGGACCTGACTGCTTCGGCAGTGCTAGCCGCCGAGTCCGGCGGCGGTGATGCCGTCGACGAAGCGGCGCTGCAGGAGCAGGAAGAGGATCACCATCGGCGCCAGCATGATCACTCCCGCGGCACTGATCAGAGCATAGTTCTGAGTGAAGCCCTGTTGGAAGGCGAAGAACGTCGTGGAGATCGGCATCTTGCCATTCGTCTGGATGAAAGTCACCGCGAGCAGGAACTCGTTGTACGCCGACAGCGCCGACACGAGCGCGACCGTGAGGAATCCCGGCCAGGCGATCGGCAGCACGATCCGGAACAGGACGGCCCACTCGCCGGCGCCGTCGATGCGGGCCGCGTCGTCGTAGTCGTGCGGGATGCTGATCATGAACGAGCGGAGCAGCAACGTTGCGAACGGCGAGAAGATGGCCCAGTAGATGATGATCAGGCCGAAGAGCGTGTCGTAGAGCCCGAGCCGGGTCCACAGGAAGAAGAGCGGCACGAGAAAGAGCTGGATCGGCAGGGAGCTGCTGACGAGCAGGTAGGCCATGACCCCGCCGGAGCCGGGCAGGTCGAGGCGGGACATCGCGTAGGCGCCGGAGCCGGCGATGACACACACGCCGACCATCGTTCCCACGACGATGACCGCGCTGTTGACGAATCCCGCACCCATCGCGGCCTGGCTCCACGCATCGCTGAAGTTGTGCCACTGCGGGTGCAAGGGCAGGCCGAGCGGGTCGGCCGCGAGCTGGCTCTGCGACTTGAGCGAATCGAAGACGAAGATGACGATCGGGCCGAGCGCGAAGGCGAACAGCACGATGAGGACGAGGTAGAACGCCGGATGCGGCGCCCGCGAGCGGCTGGGATGACTGCTTCGGACGTTGCGCGGGATCGACGGCGCGGCGACGGTCATATGTCCCAGTCCCTCCGCCGGCGCAGGATCTGGTACGAGGCGACGACGACTCCCGAGATCAAGGCGAGCACAACTCCGATCGCGGCCGCGTAGCCGGCCTGCTGGTTTTCGAATGCGTCCCGGTACTGCAGGGTGCTGAGGACCTCTGTGGCGCCCGCCGGGCCACCCTGGGTGAGGATGTAGATGTAGTCGAAGACGAGGAACGACCAGATGATCGTCATGAGCCCGAGGAACATCAGCGTCGGCCGGATGGACGGCAGCGTGACGTGCCAGAACTGCTGCCATGAGTTCGCGCCGTCGAGACCCGAGGCCTCGTAGAGGGACGGGTTGACGCCCTGCATCGCCGCGAGAAAGACGATAACCAGGAATCCCCACCACGACCACGTGTTGACCACCGCGACCGAGGGCAGTGCGGTGCTGCTGTTGCCCAGGAAGTTGACGCCGAGGAACTTGCCGATCCCGTGCTCAGGAGAGAGCAGCGACTGCCAGATGCTCGCGCTCACGACGCTGGCGACGATGTACGGGACGAAGTAGATGACGCGGAAGAGGGTGACGAAGCGGCGGAGCCGGGAAAGCAGATAGGCCCCGAAGAGCCCCATCCCCATCGGCACGATCAGGAAAAACAGCGTCCACCACACGTTGTGCAGGAAAGCGTCCCCGAACGCACTGTCAGTGAACATCTTCCGGTAGTTCGCGATCCCGATGAAGTGGGAACCGCCGATGCCGCTCCAGTCGGTGAACGAGTAGTACACGCTCAGGACGCCTGGGCCCGCGATCACCAGCAGGTTGACCACGATGAGCGGCAGCATGAACAGCCAGGCGATCAGACCCCGTCTGGACCCGCCCTTCTTGGAGCCCTGCCGACGGTCCGACCGCGCCGGCGCCGTCGCGGGGGGCTCGACGGTCGCCGACGCACCTCCTGGGAAGGCCACCGTCACGCACCCGCGGTGGGCAACGCCAGTGGTGGCACCTTGCCCGCCTTGAGTTCCGGCTTGAACACCTGGTCGAGACCGGCGCAGAAGGCCTGCGGGGTCATCTTGCCGGTGATCACCTTGTCCATGGACTGGTAGATGTAGGTGTCGGTCTGCGGCGGGAACGACGACCAGGTGGCGTAGCCGACGTTCTTCGCCGAGTTCAGATCGAGGTAGAACTGCTTGAGCCGGGGGTCCACGCCGGCCGGGAAGTCGCTCGGCTGAACCTTGATCGGCGGAAGCTGGGCAGACACGGCGGCCACCGCGGCGGTCGCCCGCTTCGGGTCCAGCGTCCAGTTCAGGAAAGCCGCGGCGTCATCGGCGTGCTTGGACTTCTTGTTGATCGACTGGTCGCCACCGATGGCCAGGACGAAGCTGTCCGTGGGCGCGGTCGCCGAGAACCTCGGCACCGGGGCCCAGTTCCAGTCCGCGTTGTTGCCCGCTGCCTTGCCGAAGTACGGGCCGATCTCGTCGAAGCCCCACGATCCGGTGAACATCATGGCCGCCTTGCCCTCGGCCAACTGGTTATAGAGATCGGCGAACTTGTAGGTGAAGTAGTTTTCCGTGCCCCCGCCGTACCAGTTCTCCTGGAAGTACTTCTGGAGCAGGGCGATCGACTGGACGAACTCCGGTGAGGTCCACGACTTCTGCCCCTTGAGCGCCGCGTAGACCGCCTTCGGACCGGCGTAGTTGTTGAACATCGCCGTCACATGCCACTCGGTGGCCTTCCGGAACTCGGCGTTGCCGGCCGCGACCGGTGTCATCCCCTTTGCCTTCGCCTCGTTGGCGATCTTCTCGAAGTCGGCCCTAGTCGTCGGCGGGCTCCAGCCGTACTTCTTGAAGGTCTTCGTGTTGTAGAGCATGACCATCGACTCGTACGACGTGGGGATCCCGTAGAGCTTCCCACCGGTCACACCGGTCTGTAGCGCCCACTTCTGGACCTTCGACGTCCAGTCGTACTTCTTGCTGTAGGCGTCGAGCGGCATCAAATAGCCGGCGTCGGCGAAGTCGACGACGATCGTCGGCCCGTCGCTGCCGATCACGTCCGGTCCACGGCCCGAGGCGAGCGAGGTCTGCATGAGCTGATTGATCGTGGCGGTCTGCTTGACCGACAGCTCGATCTTGGTCTTGGCGGTCTTGTTGTAGTCGTCGATCGTGTGGGACTGGAAGTACTTCTGAGTCGCGCTGTCGCTGAAGGCGGCCCAGGTGGCGATGCTGTCGCCGCCGAGTCCTCCGCTCCCGCAGGCGGCGAGCAGGCCGGTGGCGGCAGTCGCCTGGCCGCAGACCGCCAGAAAGCGCCGACGTGACAAGCCGGGTGGCACCTGCATTGGGGACCTCCGCATAAATCGGTGAGCTCGTCGGGAGAGTCGGTCCGTCGGGTCGCATCGCCAGGGCGGAGGGGAATCGGTTGCGGTTCCGCGCTGGAGCCACTCCCCCGGACACACCTGCCGATCTACCCGAGTAGATCGAAACGTAGATTAGGCCGGTGTCCGGCGCGCCGCAAGGGGGTTGCCGAATCGAGATCAGCTGCTGCGGGGCTCGGAGTCAGGGCAGCCGCAGGAACCCCGGACGACCAGATCGACCGAGAGGGTGTCCT
The DNA here is from genome assembly GCA_036497565.1 of Mycobacteriales bacterium. Classification (NCBI taxonomy): domain Bacteria; kingdom Bacillati; phylum Actinomycetota; class Actinomycetes; order Mycobacteriales; species Mycobacteriales bacterium. Next base: position 30,260 of record DASXJE010000306.1, on the reverse strand, counting down.
GGGTGGGTGGTCCGGACAGGTCGGAGAGCTGCGCGACGAGGCGGTCCATCGCAAGACCGGCCATCAGCGCCACCGGCTGCCGGACGGCGGTGAGGCCGGGCACCAGATACGGGGCGGTTTCGGCGCTGTCGAAGGAGACGACGGCCAGATCGTCGGGAACCCGCCGGCCGGTGGCTGCCGCGGCACGGTATACGCCGAGCGCCTGCTCGTCCGCGCCGGCGAAGATCGCCGTCGGCGGGTTACGTCGACCGAGGACCTTGCGGGTGGATCGGTAGGCCGCCTCCCGCGAGAAGCTCTCCGAGGCCATCGCCAGCCCGTCTGGAGCGCTCAGTCCGGCCTCTTGCAGCGCGGCCTCCCAGCCTCGGCGGCGTTCGACCGCGTTGTTCACGGTATCGGGGCCGGCGAGGCAGGCGATTCGTCGGTGCCCGTGCTCGATGAGGTGCTTCGTGGCGAGGAAACCACCGTGCCGGTTGTCGACGTGCACGGACGAGACCCCGGCGCCGGGAATGCTCCGGTCGATGGTGATCAGCGCCATGTCGGCCGCAGCCAGAACCTTGATCGCGCCGACGTCCTCGCCGGCCGACACGACGACCACCCCGTCGACCCGACGCTCCACGAAGGCGTGGGCATACAGCAATTCCCGCGCGCTGTCGTCCATCGCATTGCCCACCAGCAGGGTGAATCCCCGCGAGAATGCGGCGAGCTCGACCTCGCGGGAGAGCTGGGCGAAGAAGGAGTTGGCGATGTCGGGGAGGATCAGCCCGACGGCGCGGGTGCGCTTGGTCCGCAGGGACCGCGCCACACCATTGGGCCGGTAGCCCAGGTCGCTGATCGCCTCGAGAACCCGCGCGCGGGTGGCCGGGGCGACCGGCCGCGGCCCGTCGTTGAGCACATAGCTCACGACTGCGGTAGACACGCCGGCGCGGCGTGCCACGTCGTTCCTCGTGATCACCGCGCCTCCTTCGGCATGGCGCCGCCACCGACCAAACGATTCGGCCGGAATTCCTTCGGCCGCCGGGACAGTACCGCGGGCCGGTATCACACGGGTTTCCCCGACGTGTCCGCCGTTCGGTCTTGTGGCGGCAGCCCCTACCGGCTACTTTCGGACGATCAGCTACACGAGTAGACCATAGCTCGTCAACCTGGCCGGGCCGCATGCGGGCGCCGGCCGACCCGTGATTGGAGCGTCGCCGCGTGGCTCAGACTTCGCTTCCTGCCGACTACGCCGACCGCGTGTATTCCGGTGCTCTCGGCAAGTCCCTCGGTGTGTACCTGGGCCGGCCATTCGAAGGCTGGTCCTACGAGCGCATCATGGCCCAGCTCGGCGAGATCGACTACTACGTCCACGAGAAGGTCGGCGTGCCGCTGCTGGTCACCGACGACGACATCGCCGGCACCTTCACGTTTCTGCGGGCACTCCCCGACTACGGCAACGACGTCGGGATCACCCCGGCTCAGATCGGCCAGACCTGGCTGAACTACATCGTCGAGAATCGCGCCATCCTCTGGTGGGGAGGCTTGGGCAACTCGACGGAGCACACCGCGTTTCTCCGGCTCAAACGCGGTATCGAGGCTCCCCGCAGCGGGGCGATGGAGCTGAACGGCCAGATCGTCGCCGAGCAGATCGGGGCACAGATCTTCATCGACGGGTGGGCGATGGTGGCCCCCGGCCGCCCCGAGCTGGCGGCCGAGTTGGCCCGCCGTGCGGGCACCGTGAGTCATGACGGCGAGGCGGTCTACGCGGCGCAGGCTCTCGCGGCGATGGAGGCACAGGCATTCGTCGAGAGCGACATCGATCTCCTTCTCGACACGGGACTGTCGGTCATCCCGGCCGACTGCATCATCGCCACGATGGTGCGCGACATCCGCGGGTGGCATGCGAGCGAACCGGACTGGCGCAAGGCGCGGGAGCTTCTCGCCGCGAAATACGGCTACGACGTCTACGGCGGAAATTGTCACGTCATTCCGAACCACGGTCTGATCGTCCTTGCGCTGCTCTACGGCGCCGGCGAGTGGGACCGCTCGATGATGATCGTCAACACCTGCGGCTGGGACACCGACTGCAACTCCGGCAACCTGGGTTGCCTGCTCGGGATCCGCAACGGCCTCAGCGGTTTCGACAGTGACCGCGACTGGCGTGGTCCGGTCGCCGACCGGATCTACCTGCCCACCGCGGACGGCGGCCGATCCATCACCGACATTGCCACCGAGGCGGTCCACATCGCCAACGTCGGCCGCGCCCTGGTCGGTGAACCGCCGAGCCGTCCGAAGGACGGCGCCAGATTCCATTTCGAGTTGCCGGGCTCGGTGCAGGGCTTCCATGTCGAGCGGGGCAGCGCCGATCTCGAGAACGTCGAGGGACACAGCTCGGACGGCGACCGGAGCCTGGCGATCCGTCCCTCGTCCGGCAGCGCGGCGGTCGAGGTCTCGACGCCGACCTTCATCCCGCCCGAGGCGGCGAACATGCCGGGTTATCAGCTGCTGGCGTCGCCGACGCTCTACAGCGGGCAGCGCGTCCGGGCCGTTCTATCCGCGGACGCCGGCAACGAGCACGACACCGTATGCCGGCTGACGATCAGGCACTACGACGGCAACGACGAACTGGTCGCGATCGACGGCCCGGCGATGACCCTGCGGCCCGGAGCGGTGGGTGAGGTGACCTGGTCGGTCCCCGACACGGCCGGTCAGCCGATCCAGTCGGTCGGCCTGGTCCTCGAGGGCGGCGCCAGCACACCGGGGGCGATCTACCTCGATCAGGTGAGCTGGCAGGGTGCGCCCGATGTCACACTCACCCGACCCGCCGACGGCGGCACGATGTGGCGGCGCGCATGGGTCGACGGCCTCGACCAGTTCAGTCCCCGATGGCCCGAGGCGTATCGCCTGATCCAGAACGACGGACGCGGGCTGCTCCTCCATGGCACCGGCGAGTGGCGGGATTACCAGGTCACGGCGACGTTCACGCCCCACATGGCCGAGGCGTTCGGTCTCGCCGCGCGGGTCCAGGGGCTGCGTCGCTACTACGCGCTGGTCGTCCGGAACACCGGCCGCGTCGAGTTGATCAAGTCACTCGACGGGGAGCGCGTACTCGCGGAGTCGTCCCTCGACTGGGAGCTCGGCCGCAGCTACACCCTGACCGTTCAGGTCCACGGTTCCCGCGTGCAGGCATCGGTCGACGGGCAGAGCTTGTTCGACGTCGAAGACGCGCAGCGGCCGCTCGACGGTGGGGGAATCGCCCTGATCTGCGATGAGGGCCGGGTCGGCTGCGACTACGTACGCGCTCAACCCGCTGCGCAGAGGTGAGCAACACCGCGTCCGGCCTGCCGACGACGACGACCTTGCCGGTGGTCGTCGTCGGTTCCCTCAACGCTGATGTCGTGATGCGGGTGCCGGCCATTCCCCGTCCGGGCGAAACGGTTCTTGCGACCTCGGTGGAGACCCGCGATGGCGGCAAGGGCGGAAACCAGGCCTGCGCGGCCGCCCGGCTCGGGGCGCCCACGACGATGATCGGATGCGTCGGCGCCGACGACGCGGGCAAGGACGCCGACGCCGGCCTGCGGGCCGCCGGCGTGGATGTCTCGGCCCTGCAGGTTGGAAACCGTCGTACCGGAACCGCCACGGTTCTCGTCGCCGACGACGGGGAGAACGTGATCGTCGTCGACCCGGGGGCCAATGCCCTGCTCTCCCCCGAATACGTCCGCGACGTCCTCGAGCGTTTCGACGATGCCGTCGTCCTCATCTCGCTCGAGATTCCGTCCGAGACGGCGATCGCCGCCGCCGTCCGCGCCGCCGAACGCGGATTCACGGTCGTCGTCAATCCGGCGCCGGCTCACCCGCTCGCCCCGGAGTTGCTGCGCGCGTGCAACATCCTGGTCCCCAACCAGCACGAGGTCGACTACCTCGGAGTGGTCGACGTGGCAGCACTTCTACGGTCCGGGCCCGAAGTCGTCGTCGTGACCCACGGCCGCCGCGGTGCCGACGTGTGGCGTGCCGACCGGGAGCCTCATCACCAGGCGGCATTCCCCGTCGACGCGGCGGACACGACCGGAGCCGGTGATGCGTTCTGCGGCGGGTTGGCGTGGGCGCTCGCCCGTGGTGACGACGTCGATCGCGCCGTACTGGTCGGTGCGGCGGCGGGAGCCCTCGCGACCCGCGCCACCGGTGCCCGGTCGAGCCTCCCGGGCCCGCGCGACATCGACCGTCTCATCGGCGGTGGTTGACCGACCCGCTCAGGCGGGTGATTCCGGTCCGCGCTCGGACCATTTCCGCGCCGGATGGCGGTAGTCGGCGACGAAGCGGAGGAACTCCTTGGCGGTGTGCACCACTCCGAGGGAACGGAGGTACGGCGGCGTGATGTAGCCGGCATCGCTGGCCTGCCGCAGGTGGTCGAGCAGCGGGCCGTAGAAGCCGTCGACGTCGAGCAGTGCGGTCGGTTTGCTGTGCAGACCCAACTGTCCCCAGGTCCACACCTCGAACAACTCCTCCAGCGTCCCCGCCCCACCGGGCAGCGCCACGAACGCATCGGAGAGGTCAGCCATCCGAGCTTTCCGCTCGTGCATCGTCGTGACGATGTCGAAGCGGGTGAGCCCGGGGTGCTCGATCTCCCGGTCGACCAGGTGCTGGGGCATCACCCCGATGACCTCGCCTCCGGCGGCCAACGCCGCATCGGCGACGATTCCCATCAGCCCGACCCGGCCACCGCCGTAGACCACGCCGACCCCGGACTCGGCCAGCCCGCTCGCGAACTCGCGGGCGGCCCGCTGGTGGGAGGCCGGGCCGTCCCTCGAGCCGGTGAACAACGCAACCCGCACCGATATCACCGCTCCTTCCGCCTTGACCGTAACGAAGGGGCGGTTGCGCCTTAGTACCCGGCGTCCTTGTCGACCACGTTGATCAACTCCCGCCCGGCGGTGAAGCGGCGCAGGTTGTCGAGAAAGATGTCGACTCCGCGCTCCGGAGTCTGCGGGCTCGTCGCGCCGTTGTGCGGCGTGACGATCGTGTTGGGCGCGGTCCAGAACGGGCTGTCCGGCGGCAGTGGCTCGGTCGCGTGCGCATCGAGGCCGGCGCCGGCTATCCACCCCTCCTCGAGGGCTCGCAGCAGCGCCGCGTCGTCGGCGATCCCGCCGCGGGAGAAGCAGATGAACAGCGCCGAGGATTTCATCGCCCGGAACTCCGGCTCGCCCAGCATGCCGCGGGTCTCGCCGGTCAGCGGTGCCGTGACGACCACCACGTCGCAGGACCCGAGGAATTCGTGCAGCTGGTCGCGGGAGAACATCCGGTCGACGTGCTCGGCCGGCGCAGAGGTACGGCGCAGCCCGTGCACCCGCATGTGGAATGCCTTGGCCTTCAGGGCGAGGTCGACGCCGGAGTATCCGAGCCCGATGATCCCGCAGGTCAGGCCGGCGAGCTCCGGATGGGTGAAGCGCTCCCACCGCCGGTCCTGCTGTGCCCGGACCCACCGCAGCGCGTCGCGGTTGAGCATGAGCATGAGCAGCATCGCCTGCTCGGCCAGCGGGACCGCGCCGTTGCCCTTCGAACAGGTGACCAGCACCGGGCTCGCCACCATCTCCGGGTACAGCGCCCGGTCCGGCCCGGCCGCCCAGGTGTGCAGCCACCGGAGCCGGCCGGCCTTCGCCAGCGCCTCGGCCGGCACATGGCCGGCGACCACGTCGGCGTCCCCGACCCGGTCCAGCAACTCCCCCGGCTCGTCCAGGTATTCGATCCGCACCCCGGCGGGCGCCTGCGCGCGGATCCGGTCGACCCGGGCGGCCGGGAGCGGGCCGACCAGGAAGACCGAGGTGGGTGCCGCCTCAGCCATGTCGGGTCTCCGTCGCGGTGACGAACTCGGCGAGGTCGGCGGACTGCCGGAGCCTGCTGGGTTCATGGACGTACATCATGTGGCCGGCATCGTAGTAGTGAAAGGCGACGTTGTCCCTGAGCTCGTCCGGCAACGCGACGTGGGCGAGGGCGTGCTCGGCGGCGAAGTACGGCGTGGCGCCGTCGTACCGGCCGCAGGCGACGTAGATCCGCAGGTGGGGGTTGTGCCGCATCGCCTCGGAGAGCTGACCTGCGACGCTCACGTGCCGGCCCTCGAACTCGTGGTAGCTCCACGGCTGCACGCGTCCGGTCAGCAGTTCGTAAGGCAACTCGTTGTGGTAGTCGAGTTCGGCGTTGGCGTAGTGGTTCATCGCCGCGGAATACGGCCCGCGGATCGCGACCTCGCTCGGGTCGTGACTCGTCTGTTCACCGACGTCGTCGCTCTCCCACCCGGTGAAGCGGCCGTCGAGCCGGCCGATGACCTGCCCACGGTCGCGGAGCAGTTCCCGGAAGAACCGCTTGTGCTCGATACGCAGATCCGCCCGGTCGACGTAATCCGGCGACAGACCGGTCACCCCGGCGATCCGGCGCACGATGTCGGCTCGCTCGACGACCGACATGCGGCTGCCCCGGGCCAGTGCGTAGGGGTAGTCGCGGGTGGCGAGCTCTTCCGCCTCTGCCCGCACCTCGTCCAACGACCGGTCACCGAGCAGGCCGTGGTAGTGGGCGAGGCAGGCGTACGTCGGCAGATACAACGCGTGGACGACGTCGTTCCCCTCGGTGAAGCGGATCGTGCCGAAGTCCAGCACGGAGGAGATCAGCGCAACGCCGTTGAGGAAGAGCCCGTAGCGCCGCTGCAGGTGCGCCGCGAGCGCCGACGCCCGGACGGTGCCGTAGGACTCCCCGGCTACGTACTTCGGGGACAGCCACCGCCGGTGGCGCGTGGTCCACAGCCGGATCATTTCCCCCACGGCCTCGATGTCGCGCTGGAATCCGTGGAACTCCTCGGGCTTGCCGCCCTCGGTGATACGTGAGTAGCCGGTGGACACCGGGTCGATGAAGACCAGGTCGGAGTGGGTGAGCAGGGTCTCCAGGTTGTCCGCGATGCCGTACGGCGGCGGCAGCAGGTCTCCGGCGTCGCCCATCACGACCCGGCGCGGCCCGAGCACGCCGAGGTGCAGCCAGGCACTCGACGATCCAGGGCCGCCGTTGAAGGCGAAGGTCACCGGCCGGTCGACCGGGGCGTCGTCGCGGACGTAGGAGACCACGAAGAGCTCGGCCTTGGGCACGTGGCCGTCGAATGCGCCGTCGGTGTGCACCTCCTCGCGCAGCACGACCCGTCCGGCGGTGGCGGTGTAGGCGAGCTCGCCGTCGGCCGTATGCAGGGTGTGATGCGTCGAGGTGGTGTCGTCGACCGGCTTCTCGCGGTCGGCGTGGGTGTCGTCACGGGCGGCGGCGTCCGGCGAGCTCACGGGTGGGTCGTCTCCTGTTGCTGGGTCGGGCCGGATCAGATCCGGCGGGTGTGGAATCGGCCGCCGACCACGATCGCGTGCAGGCGGTCGCGGTCCTGGAGCACCGAGATGTCAGTGAGCGGATCGCCGTCGACGAGGAGCAGATCGGCGCGCTTGCCCGGCTCGATGGTGCCGACCTCCCCCGCGATCCCGAGCAGCTCGGCGTTGGTCCGGGTCGTGGCGATGAGGGTTTCGTGGTTGCCCAGCACCTTCGCCTTGATCGCGAGCTCGCGGGTCTTGTGCCGGGCGAGCGGGCCCAGCAGGTCCGAGCCCGAACCGATCGCGACGCCGGCGTCCTTGGCGCGTTTGAGGCTGTCGAGCCCTTCACCCAGGACCCGGTCCAGCTTGTCGAGCTTGTCCGGGGCGAAGCCGTGCTGCCGGCCCTCCTCGTGCAGCTTTTCGTAGGCCACGAAGGTCGGGACGAGATAGGTGCCGCGCTGCGCCATCAGGTCGGCCGTCACGGGGTCGAGGAAGTTGCCGTGCTCGATCGAGCGGACCCCGGCCTCGACCGCGTTGCGGATCGCGGTCGGCGTATATGCGTGGGCGAGCACGTAGGTGCCCGCGCCCTCGGCCGCGGTGACCGCGGCGCGCAACTCCTCCGGCGTGTACTGGATCGACTCGAGGCTGTCGGTCGGTGAGGCCACACCACCGCCGGCCATGACCTTGATGGCGTCGGCGCCGCGGCGGAGTTCCTCCCGCGCCGCGCGGAGGACCGCGTCCGGGCCGTCGGCGATGTGATGCACCATTCCGATGTGCGCGCCGCAGCCGCAGCCCTCGTCGTCCTCGGCCCGGGCGCGACCGTCGCCGTGACCGCCGGTCTGCGACAGCGGGCGACCGCTGACGAACATCCGGGGTCCGGCGAGCAGCCCGCGGGCGACGGCCTCCTTCATCCCCCAGTCGGCGCCGCCCGCGTCCCGCACCGTGGTGTAGCCCTGGTCGAGGGTCTCGCGGATGACCCGCCCGATGGCGAAGGCCAACAGGCTGGTCGGATACTCCCGGCGCTGGCGAGGTATCTCGACGTCGAGGGAGGAGACGTGCACGTGCGCGTCGATCAGGCCGGGCATCAGGGTGCGTCCGCGGCAGTCGACGACGTCGCCGGTGACCGCGCCCGCCCCGCCCGCAGTGACCTCCCGGATCACGCCGTCCTCGACGACGACGGATCCCTCGATCGGCTCGGCGCCCGTGCACGGCACGATGGTGGTGTTCGTGAAGATCGTGACGCTCACGTCTGCTCCCTGCCAGGGTCGGTCAGCGACGGCGCAACCGGGCGTCGAACGAGTCCCGCAGCCCGTCGCCGATGAAGTTGAAGGCGATGACCACGAGCACGATCGCCACACCGGGTGGGTAGATCAGCCACCAGTAGCCGTCATAGGAATATTGCACACCGTCGGTGAGCATGGCACCCCAGTTGGTGTCCGGCGGCGGCAGGCCGAGCCCCAGGAAGCTCAGGTACGCGACGTAGAGGATCGCATCCGCGACCTGGAAGCTCGCGTTGACCACGATCGTGCCGAGCGTGTTGGGCACGATGTGCCGGCTGACCACGCGCCAGCGGCCGCCGCCCATCAGCCGCACCGCCTGCACGTATTCGCGGGAGCGCAGCGTCAGCGCCTCGCCGCGGACCAGCCGGGCCGGCACCAGCCAGGCGATCAGCCCGATCAGGACGACCAGCAGCGGCACGCTGGGGGTCCAGATCGCGGCGACCACGAGCAGCAGGAAGAGGGCCGGGATCGACAGCAGGGCGTCGACCACGCGCATCATGACCGCGTCGACGACACCGCCGAAGTAGCCCGCGACCGCGCCCCACAGACTTCCCACCACGGTGGCGAGCAGACCGGCTCCGAGACCGATCTCGAGCGAGGTCCGGCCGCCGGCCATCAGCCGGCCGAGCTGGTCGTAACCGACCTGGTCGGTGCCCAGCGGGTGGCCGCCGGTGCCAGGGGGCAGATTGACCGCGGACAGGTTCGTGTGCACCTGGTCGGTGTGGTAGACGAGCGGACCGACGAAGCTGAACAGCGCGAGCAGTACGACGATGGCCAGGCCGATGATGGCGAACTTGTCGTCGACGAAGGTCGCGATCAGAAGCCTGGCGTTGCTCGTCGGCGGGGCGGCTCCCTCGATCTCGGCCGTGGGAGGCGCGTCGGGCGGTGCGCCGCCCCCGGAGGGCGGGCCGCTGATGGCCGATCGTTCGATCGTCATGCCGGCACATACCTCACCCGCGGGTCGAGCACCGCGTAGATCAGATCGACGACGAGGGAGGCGGCCACCGTGGCGATCGCGACGATGAGGGCGACCGCGAGCAGGATCGGGTAGTCGCGGGTCTGGGCGGCGTTCCAGAACAGCAGCCCCATGCCCGGGTAGTTGAACATCGCCTCGGTCACCAGCGACCCGCCGAAGAGGTAGGGGACGTAAAGGCCGAGCAGGGTGACGACCGGCACCAGGGCGTTGGGCGCGACGTGCCTGGCCAGCACCCGGCGCTCGAGCGCACCCTTGGCGCGCGCCGTACGCACGTAGTCCTCACCGAGGTTGTCCAGCGTCGCGGACCGGGCGTAGCGGCTGAACGCCGCAATCGTGATCAGCGACAAGGTCGCGACCGGCAGCACCAGGGCGTTTCCCTGGGACAGCACCGCGGAGACCGAGTTGCCCTGCGGGGCCTCGGACGGGAACCAGTGCAGGGTCTGGGCGAAGACGATGATGAGAATGAGGCCGAGGAAGAAGATCGGCATGGCGTAGAGCACGAACGCAAGGCCGGTGACGACGTAGTCGGTCGGCTTGTTGCGCCGGGTCGCCTGGAGCAGGCCGAGCGGGATCGCGACGGCCAGGGCGACGACGGTGGCGAGCACGGTGAGCACCAGGGTCTTGGGTAGCCGCTGTGCCAGCAGTGACGTGACGCTCTGGTTGAGCTTGTAGGAGTAGCCGAGGTCGCCGTGCAGCAACCGCACGAGGTAGTGGCCGTACTGCACGACGATCGGCTTGTCGTAACCCTGCTGGTGGTTGAACGCCGTGACCTGCGCCGCCGTCGCCTGCTGCCCGAGAATTGCCCGGGCCGGCCCGCCGGGAAGCAGCCGCAAAAGGATGAAGACGATGATGGTGACGAGCAGCACGACGGCGATCGCCTGCAGGACACGGCGCAGCAGGAAACTCGTCACCTCGGTCCGCCCAGCAGACGCAGCACGCGGTCCCGCCGGTCGTCCACCGACAGCGCGGGCTCGCGCATCAGGTAGTCCTCCAGCGAGGCGTTCTGGGTACGCGCCCGGGCCAGGTGCGCCGCGGCGTGGTCGTCGAGGCCGGCGCTCGCGGCCGCGATCGCGGTCCAGACAGTGAGCAGCGGATCGCCGGGCACCGTCGCCGCCGCGGCCACGAGCCGCTCGGCCGCCGCCGGGGTCCAGGCGTCCACCGACTCGTCGGAGAGGACCCGGCGCAGTTCGTCGTGGGCCGCCCGGACGTTCGCCAGACGCTCGATCTCGTCCACGGGCGCCGGTGAGTCGTCGACCCGGAGGTCGACCTCGAGCGTCGTGCGGTCGGCGGCGGCGGAGATGAGGATCGCCGCTGACTGCCGGCCGCGGACATCGCCGCCGGCGGCCTCACCCGCCTGCAGCGCCGCGACGAGGCGCTGCTCGAACCTGCCCTGCGCGCCGTCGTACGCGTCGAGCATGTCGTGCCACACCGCCGATCTGGTGAGCAGGTTGCCCGCAGCCGCGGCGCCATCTTTGACCACATGCCCGGCGGCATCGATACACGAGCCGCCGGTGTGCGCGGCGGCCCGGCCGTCCTGGCTCACCACCGCCACCTGGCCGCTGTCGGCGCCCGGGAGAGCCGCGATCGCCGCCACCACATCGGGGGCGGACATGCCCCGGGACAGCAGTTCGGTCGCCGGTCGCCGGTACCAGGAGGCGAAACCCGCCTGCACCGCGACCGCGCCGTGCGGGTCGGCGAGCGCGGGCACCCTCGTGCCGACCGCGAACACGCAGCTCTGCACCGCGACACCGAATCGCCCGGTCGCCGGATCGACGGCGGTCAGCGAGTAGGTCACGCCGTCACCTGCCGGTCGATCCAGTCGGTCATGACCGACCGCAGCACGGACAGCGGCAGCGAGCCGTGGCCGATCAGCTCGCTGTGGAAGTCCCGGAGCACGAGACGGTCACCGAGCCGCCGCTCCGCCTCCGCCCGGATCCGCGCGATCTCCAGCCGCCCCATCATGTAGCCCAACGCCTGCCCGGGCCAGCCGATGTAACGGTCGACCTCGTTCTCGATGTTCTTCGTGGTGAGCGCGCTGTGCTCAGCCATGTAGCCGACAGCCCGGTCGCGGGACCACCCCATGGCATGCATGCCCGTATCGACGACCAGTCGGCAGGCGCGCCAGAAGTCGAAAGAGATCATGCCGAGCCGGTTCATATCGCCGCTGTAGAGGCCCATTTCGTCGCCGAGCCGCTCGCAGTAGAGCGCCCAACCCTCGCTGAAGGCCGTGACATGGACGTGCCGGCGGAACTCCGGCAGGTCACTCAGCTCGCCCGCCAGGGCCAGCTGCGTGTGGTGCCCCGGCACCGACTCGTGGAAGGCGAGGGTCTGCGACTCGAACCGCGGCCGGGTGGTCGGCCGGTAGGTGTTGATCCAGTAGGTACCCGGCCGGGAGCCGTCCCGGGTCGGCCACTGGTAGTGGCCGAGGTCGCCGTTCTCCACCTCGTACGGCGTCATCGGTACGACGACGCACTCCGCCCTGGGCAACCGGCCGAGCCACTGTGGCAGCGCCTCCTGCGCGCGCCGCAAGCCGTCGCGCGCGGCATCGGCGACCTCGTCCGGGGTGCGGAAATACAGGTCGGGGTCATTCCGCAGGCGCCCGATGATCTCGGCGAAGTCCGCCGTACCCAGCGTCTTCTCCCCGAGCTCCCGCATCTCGTCGGTCAGCGTCGCGACCAGCTCGATGCCGGTGCGGTGGATCTCCTCGACCGGGACGTCGGTCGTGGTGTGTTCGGCGGCGAGCCGCGAATACAGCTCGACACCGCCGGGCAGATGGGCCAGACCCACCTCGGCGTCAGGGCGGGCACCGGGAGCGACGACATCGGCCAGTTCGTTGCGGTACTCCGCGATCGCGGGCCGCACGTCGTCGCGGACCACCCGCGCCAGCCCATCCCGCCAGCCCGGGTCGGCGTCCTCGGCCGGATCCGCGATCGCCAGCAGCGGATCGCTCGCCAGTGGCGCGTTCAGATAGGCGTCGAGCTGCTCGATCGATCGCTCGACGAGCCGCCGGACCGGGGTGCGATGCGCAGCCCGACCGTCACCCAACTGCACCGAGGCCTGCTTCAACAGGCCGGCCACGCGCAGGCACCGCTGCACGTAGCGGTCCGCGTCGCGTGCGTCGCGGAGAGCGGCCTTCGGGAACCCGATGATCACCGATGCACCGATCCCGGTCTGCGGGATGGGGGTGACGGTGAAGTCGTATGCACCGACGGTCAGCCCGAGCAGGGCGTCGCCGACCTTGCGGAGCAGGATCTCCCGCGTGATCCGGCGCTCTGCGTCGAGCGCCGAGGGATCGATCTGCCGCACATCAGAAGCGAGCCGCTCGAGTTCCAGGCGGCGGGCGTCACGCGCCTCCGTACTCAGATCGGGAACGTCGGCGATGAACTGCGAATACCCGCGCTGGCTGGCGTAGAGGGGGTTCCACCGTAGATCCTGATCAAACATCTCCTGGGCCGCGGCGTCGAGCATTCCGGCCGCGTCGTCTCGGAGCGCGGCGCTCGGGGTGTCCTGCATGACTGTGTACTGCCTCCTGAGCGTCGGACTGGACGTCGGACTGGCGGACCGTGCCGGACCGGGCTCAGCCCTGCCAGTGCCAGTCCTCCGGGGTGATCCCGATGTAGGGGTTCTGCGCGTCGGCGCCCTTCAGCTTGTTACTGATCATCGACAGCTGATAGGTCAGGTTGGGCACCCAGATCTCCGGTACCTGCTGGACGACGTAGCGCTCGTAGGCGGCCAGCGCCCCCGGACCACCGGTCTGCGTGGCCGCGATCAGCTTGTCCGCCTGCGGATCGGCGTAGTGCCCGGCGTTGGAGGCGCCACCGGAGGCGAAGAGCTGTTCACCCGTCGGGTACGGAAGAAGGTTGGAACCGCCGCCCCAGTCAGCCATCTGCCAGGGACAACTGGCCGCCTTGCTGCGTGTGCAGCTCGCGAATGCGTCGGAGATGACCTGGGTGAACGGTTGCGGGCGCACCTGCAGGTCGACACCGGCGGACTGGGAGAACTGGGACTTCAGCGCCTGCATCTCGAGATTGACCGGGTGGTTGCCGCTGTTCACCAGGAGCGAGAAGGACAGCTTCGTCCCGGCCTTGATCCCCGCGCCGCACTGCGTCGGGCCCGAGCCGGCTCTGGCACAGACACTCACCCCGCCCGGCTTCACGGTCCACCCGTGGCTCCGCAGCAACGCGGCACCGGCCTTCGGGTCGAACGGGTTGGGGTTGGCCTTGACCGTGACATACGGGTTCTGCGGATCCAAGGCGATCGGTCCGTAGTTCTGCGCGCCCTGGCCCTGGAAGATGTTCTTGATGATCTGCTGCTGATTGACCAGCGATTCCAGCGCCTTGCGCAGGTAGAGCTGCCGGACGAGCGGGCCCGTCGTCGCGTTGTTGTAGTTGATCGCGATGTAGTTGACCGTCCACAGGTTCCACGCCGAGAAGTGATACCCCTGGGAGGAGACGCGGCTCTTCTGCTTCAGGTCGCTGAACGGGAGGTAGCCGTAGTCCACGCTGCCCGCAAGCAGGCTGTTGAATTCGGCGTCGTCGGTCGCGAACGGCACCTCCTCGAACCTCTTGACAGTCGCCTTGGTCGGGCCCGTGTAGGCAGTGTTGGGCACGAAGGTGATGTGGCCGTCCGTGTCGTAGTTGGACAGTTTCCACGGCCCGTCGACGGTCTTCCACAACGGATCCTTGTCGTACGCCGCCAACTTCTTCGACTTGTCGATCAGGTAGGTGAAGACCTTCTTCGCCCCGGCGCTCGAGCGGTCGAGATCGCCCACGGTGCCGCCGTCGCTGTCCTTGTCCCACATGTGCTGGGGCATGGGGGTGATGAGCGTGAGCTGGTTGGCGGTGAACCACTGCGGTGAGGTCGGCTTCTTCAGGGTGAGCGTGAAGGTCTTGTCATTGACCACCGTGAACTTCGCGACGTTGTCCGGGAGGTTGCCGGCGACGTAGCTCGACCATTGGTCGGTGTTGTTCTTGATCAGGTCGTACCAGAACTCCACGTCTCGCGTGGTCACCGGTTTCCCGTCCGACCAGTGGTAGTTGCCGAGCTTCACCGTCACGGTGCGGTTGCCGTCGCCGTACGTCGGCGCGCCGGCGAGACTCAACGATTCGTCGACCGGCGGCGTCGCGCCCTTGCCCTCCCAGTAGAGGGGACGCCACATGAGATACGAGAATTGCTCGGTGTTGGGCGAGCCGGTGTGCCCGGGGTCGGTGATCGGCAAGATCCAGTTGGGAATGGAGCCGGGGAACTCGGCGAATCGGATGACGTCCTTGTTCGCCGACGACGTCGAACTCCCGCAGGCGGCCACACCGCCTGCGGCCAAGGCGATTGCCGCCACGGCGACACCGAACCGCTGTCCCCTGTGCCGTAGTCCGGCGTTCTTCATCAAGGCGCTGCCTCCCGACCCGACACGTGTCCCCATATGACGGGACGACGCTAGACGAGACATCGGCCGAGTCGTATCCACATCTGTCGAAGAGATCGCCGCCCATATAAGACAGTCGTCGCACCCAGCGGCCTCTACGCTCGCGCTGCTACCGGTTCCTCTTCTGGCCCAGTGAAGGCACTATGTCAGCGCTGCTCGAGCTCACCGATCTGCATACGCGGATCAGACGCCGCAACGACGCGGTTCATGCCGTGGACGGCGTGTCCCTCAAGGTCGACCGGGGTGAGGTGCTCGGCCTGGTCGGCGAATCGGGCTGCGGCAAGACCATGACCGCGTTATCGGTGATGCAGCTGCTGCCGCCGGGAGGTGAGATCACCTCAGGTCGCGTCGTCTTCGACGGCGAGGATCTCACCGGGCGCTCCCAGCGGGAGATGGCGGCGATCCGGGCCGCCCGGATCGCCATGGTCTTCCAGGATCCGCTGGCCGCGCTCAACCCGACGATGACGGTCGGCGCCCAGATCATCGAGGCGGTCCTCCTGCACCAGAACGTGGCGCGGTCGGTGGCCCGCAAGCGGGCGGAGGACGTCTTCGACCTGGTGCGGATCCCGTCCGCAGCGCGGCGCCTCGGTGACTATCCGCATCAGTTCTCCGGTGGAATGCGGCAGCGGGCCATGATCGCCATGGCGCTCGCCTGCGAACCCGATCTGCTGATCGCCGACGAGCCGACCACAGCCCTCGACGTCACCACCCAGCAGCAGCTGCTCACGCTGTTCGACGAGCTGCGGACCACTCTGCAGATGGCGATGATCCTGGTCACCCACGACCTCGGCGTGATCGCCGGGCGGGCCGATCGGGTCAACGTCATGTACGCCGGGAAGATCGTGGAGACGGCGGATGCCTCCGACCTCTTCGCCGATCCGCGCCACCGCTACACCGAGGCACTGTTCCGCGCGCTGCCCGACGGCGTACGCCGCAGTGAGCGGGAGTTGACGAGTATTCCCGGCCTGCCGCCGGATCTGGCTCATCCGCCCGCGGGCTGCCGGTTCGCCCCGCGCTGTGCCCACCGCACCGACGACTGCGTGAGCAGCGAACCGGCCCTGCTGTCCGTCGTGGACGGTGCCGACACCGACGCGCTGGGGCCGGAGCACGAGTTCGCTTGCATCCACCCACCGACACCCACGCCCCGAACGGCCCACGTCGAGGACGTCGCACCGGCGACCGGCGAGGAGGCAGCCGGTCCGGTCGACGTCGTCCTCTCCTGTCGCCACGTCGTACGCGACTACCGATCGGGCGGACAGCTGTTCGGCACCCGCGGCGGGTCCACGATCAGCGCTGTCGCCGACGTCTCCCTCGACGTACTCCGCGGCGAGACCCTCGGCCTGGTCGGTGAATCCGGCTGCGGGAAGTCGACGCTGAGCCGGCTGCTGGTCGCGCTGGAGCGGCCGACGAGCGGGTCGGTTTTGCTCGGCGACACCGATCTGGCCAAGTGCGGCAACCGGGCCTTGCGGGCGAGACGACACGAGCTGCAGCTGGTCTTCCAGGACGCATCCGCCGCCCTCGACCCGCGGATGCGGGTCGGGTCGATCCTCGCCGAACCGCTTCGCGTGCAGCGCTCCGGCACCCGGGCGCACCAGCGGCAGGTCGTGGACGAACTGCTCGCTGAGGTCGGACTCCCGGCCGGCGCAATCGAGCGCTATCCGCACGAATTCTCCGGCGGGCAGCGACAACGCATCGCGCTGGCGCGCGCGTTGGCGCTGCGCCCGAAGGTCGTCGTCGCCGACGAACCCGTTTCGGCACTCGACGTGTCGGTGCAGGCACAGATCCTCAACCTGATGGCCTCGCTGCAACGCGAACACGACCTCACCTACGTCTTCATCTCACACGACCTCTCCGTGGTCCGTTACCTCGCCGACCGCATCGGCGTGATGTACCTCGGCAAGCTGGTCGAGCTCGGCCCGCGGGACGGCGTCTACCACGCACCGCTGCACCCGTACACGCGCGGCCTCATCGACGCCGCACCGGTACCGGACCCCGACGTCGAGCGGGCCAAGAAGGGTGTCGCGGTCGGAGGCGAGCTTCCGTCGGCCGCCGATCCCCCGTCGGGTTGCCGGTTTCGCACCCGGTGCCCGCAGGCGCAGGAGATTTGTGCCCAGGTCGAGCCGCCGATGCAGCCGGCCGCCGACCCGCGCCACGCGGTCGCCTGCCACTTCCCGCTCGGGGAGATGGAGAAGTCCCCTGCGGCGTAGCTTCGGCGCCAGGGGCACACACGCGTGTCATCCGTCCAGATATCGACAAAGGGGGGCCCCAGGTGCCCGCACCACTACCGCGCTTCGGCGGGGTCTATGTAGCCAGCACGACGACCTTCGACGAGCAGGGTGACCTCGACCTCGATGCCCACACGAGCCACTGCAGGTGGCTGGTCGAGTCGGGCGTCGCCGGGTTGGTCCCCTGCGGATCGCTGGGTGAATACGAGGCGCTGACCGATATGGAGCGGATCGCGGTCGTCGAGGCCACCGTCCAAGCGGCCGGCGATGCCGCGGTCGTGCCGGGCGTTTCGGGCAAATCGGGTGCCGAGGCCCGGCGCTGGGCCGAGCACGCGGGCGCGGCCGGCGC
This sequence comes from Mycobacteriales bacterium, assembly GCA_036497565.1. NCBI lineage: Bacteria > Bacillati > Actinomycetota > Actinomycetes > Mycobacteriales > Mycobacteriales bacterium. The sequence continues at coordinate 12,704 of DASXJE010000306.1, read as the reverse complement.
GGGTGCCGTCATGTGTCTCCCGCCGACCTCGCACGCGCCGACCGCCGAGGAGGTCGTCGCACACTTCACCGAGGTCGCCCGCGCCGGATTGCCGATCGTCGTCTACAACAACCCGTTCTCCACCAGGGTCGACCTGACCCCGGCGCTGCTGGCGCGGGTGGCCGACGAGGTGCCGCTCGTCACCGCGGTGAAGGAGTTCTCCCAGGACGTACGCCGGGTCGCCGCAATCAGGGAAACCGCGCCGCGCCTGGAGGTTCTCTGCGGATGCGACGACGTCTTCGTCGAATCGATGCTGATGGGGGCGACCGGCTGGATCGCCGGCTTTGTCAACGCCATCCCGGCCGAGACCGTGGCGATGTACCAACTGTGCGTCGACGGCCAATGGGACGACGCCGTCGCCACCTACCGGCAGATGCTGCCCATGCTGCGCTATGACGCGCTCCCGACCTTCGTACAGGCGATCAAGGCCGCGCAGGAAGAAGCCGGCCGGCCGGGCGGACCAGTCCGGCTGCCGCGGCTCCCGCTCGCTCCGGACGTCGACAAGCACGTCCGGCAGGCGACCCGCGACTTCCTCCTCGCCGCCGGTCGATGAGAGCCCGCCTGGCCTTCACCGCGGTCGACAGCCACACCGAAGGCATGCCCACCCGCGTCGTCACCTCCGGCGTCGGCACCCTGCCCGGTGCCACGATGGCCGAACGGCGGCGACACGTCATCGACAAGCGCGACGAACTGCGCACGCTGCTCATGTACGAGCCGCGTGGCCACTCGGCCATGTCGGGAGCCATCCTGCAGCCACCGACCCGCGATGACGCCGACATCGGCGTCGTCTTCATCGAGGTCTCCGGCTGCCTACCGATGTGCGGGCACGGGACGATCGGGGTGGCGACGGTCCTCGTCGAGACCGGCATGGTCGAGGTGGCCGAACCGGTCACCACGATCCGGCTGGACACCCCGGCCGGGCTCGTCGAGGCGCGCGTCGACGTCGAGGACGGCCGGGCCACGGCGGTCGAACTGCGCAACGTCCCCTCCTTCCTCGCGTTGGCCGATGCCGTCGTCGACCTGCCCGGCGCACCGTCGCTCACCGTCGACGTCGCGTGGGGCGGGAACTTCTACGCGATCCTGCCGGGCGCGGCGCTGGGGTTCGACGTGGTGCCGGCCGAGCACGACCGGCTCGTCGCCGACGGACTCCGCGTCATGGACGCCGTCAATGACCAACTGTCCTTCGTGCACCCGGAGATGCCCGACGTCGACCGCTGCGGGCACGTCATCTTCACCGCACCCGGCGGTGCCGGGGCGAGCAGCCGGGGAGCGGTCGTCATCCACCCCGGGTGGATCGACCGATCCCCCTGCGGCACAGGCACATCGGCCCGGATGGCTGCCCTCCACGCACGCGGTCGGCTATCCCTGGGAGAACCGTTCGTCCACGAGTCGCTGATCGGGACCCGCTTCGAGGGCCGGTTGTCCGCCGAGTCGTCCGTCGGCGACGTACGCGCCGTCCTGCCGATCGTCCGCGGGCGGGCCTGGTTGACCGGACTCGCGACCTACCTGCTCGACCCGGACGATCCGTTTCCCGGCGGATTCCTCATGGGCGCCCGCGGGTGACGGTGCCGCGCTCGGTCGATGTCGTCGTCGTGGGAGCCGGCATGATCGGAGCCGCCACCGCGGCGGCACTCACGGCGATTGGTGCGGGGGTATGCGTCGTCGACCGGACGGGTCCCCTGGCGGGAACAACCGCAGCCGGTGAAGGCAACATCCTCGTCTCCGACAAAGCACCGGGTCCGGAGCTGGAGCTGGCGCTGCGCAGCCTCGACTTGTGGCACACGGCGGCCGAGGAGCTGGGACCCGGCATCGAGTTCGAAGGCAAGGGCGGTCTGGTGGTGGCGGCCGACCAGACGCAGTTTGGTGCCCTCGACGCCGCCGCCGCAGGGCTACGGGCCGGCGGGGTCCGTGCGGAGCCGTGCGACGCCGACGCGTTGCGGGCTCTCGAACCGGACCTCTCCCCCGATCTGCCCGGGGGGATGTGGTTTCCACAGGACAGCCAGGTGCAGCCCATGGCCGCCGCGACGGCGTACCTCGGCCGAGCCGTCGACCGCGGCGCGACGGTGGTGAGTGATGCGCCGGTGCTCGGGCTCGAGGTGCGCTCCGGTCGATGTACGGCGGTGCGCACCGGCAAGGGGACGATCGACACCGGCACGGTCGTCCTCGCTACCGGCGCCTGGACCGGCGAGCTCGCGCAACGGCTGGGACGTCACGCCCCGGTCGCCCCCCGCCGCGGCCACATTCTCGTCACCGAGCCGGTGCGCCCGATCGTGCGACACAAGGTCTACGAAGCCGGCTACGTCGACACCATCGCCACACCGGAGGGTAGGTCGTGCTCGGCGGTCGTCGAGTCGACGCTGAGCGGCACCGTGCTGATCGGGTCAAGTCGGGAGTTCGTCGGCTTCGACTCCTCCCCCGACGTCGCGGTGCTCGGCGAGCTGGCCCGGCGGGCGATCGCGCTGTTCCCCGCGCTGTACGGCGTCCGGGCGATCCGTTCCTACACCGGATTCCGGCCGGCGACCCCGGACAACCTTCCGCTCATCGGGCCCGATCCCGAAGTGGCCGGCCTGCTCTACGCCAGCGGACACGAAGGCGCCGGCATCGGCCTCGCCCCCGCGACGGCCGAACTCGTCACTGCGTTCGTCACCGGCGCACGGCACGCCGTCGATCCCGCGGCCTTCGCCCCGGCCCGGTTCACGCGGACCACTGCGGTCGGTGAGCCTGCGTGAGCGAACCGGTGTCCTTCCGCTTCGACGGCGTGCCGATGACCGCCCCCCGAGGGTCGACCGTCGCCACGGGACTGATCACCAACGGGGTGTCCGCGTTCCGGACGACCCGCGCAGACGATCGGCCGCGGGGCATCTTCTGCGGCATCGGGTGGTGCTTCGACTGTCTCGTCGACGTCGACGAGGAGACCTCGGTGCGCGCCTGCATCACCCCGCTCGCGGCCGGCGCCGACGTACGCCGGTCGGGCTCGGTAGGCGGGCGTCGTGCGCGCTGACGTCGTCGTGATCGGCGGCGGGCCGGCCGGAATGGCCGCCGCCGCAGCGGCCGCCGACGCCGGGCTGCACGTCGTCCTGGTGGACGGGAACGCCGCGGTCGGTGGCCAGTACTACCGCCGACGACTGGACGGGACCGGGTCGAGCGGGCCGCCCGATCGCCTCGCCCGGGTCGCCACCCACCCGAAGGTGACCGTCGTCGCGCACAGCTGGGTCTGGCATGCCGCGCGGGCCGGTGGCCGGGTGCAGGTGTACGTCGGTGGTCCGCGGGCCGACACAGTCACTGCCGCAGCCGCGGTGGTCGCCACCGGCTCGGCGGAGTTGGCGCTGCCCTTCCCCGGCTGGACGCTGCCCGGCGTGCTCACCCCGGGCGCGGCGCAGGCGCTGCTGAAGGGTCACGACCTGCGGGTGGGTCGACGCGTGGTGGTCGGCGGCTCGGGCCCGTTCCTGTTGCCGGTGGCCGCCGGGCTGGCCGGCGCGGGCGCTCGGATCGAGGCGCTGGTCGAGGCGACCCGGCCGCGTTCGGTCCTCGGCGCGGCACTTCCCACGCTGTCGCATCCGGCGCGGATCCGTGAGGCGGCGGGGTATCTACGGCGACTGGCCCGGGCCGGCGTACGCCCGCGGGGTGGTCGCGTGGTGATCCGGTGCGAAGGGGCGGACCGGGTGGAGGCGGCTGTGGTCGCCGAGGTCGATCCCGAATGGCGCCCGATCCCCGGCACCGAGCGCACGATCGCCGCCGATGCGGTCTGCGTCTCCTTCGGCTTCGCTCCCGCACTGGACGTGTCGCGCAACCTCGGCTGCCGCGACGTCCCGCACCCGGCGCGGCCGACCGGCGCGGTGTGGCACGACGCCGACCAGGCTACGAGCGTCGCCGGGGTCTTCGCCGCCGGCGAGGCGACCGGCGTCGGCGGCGCCGAGATCGCCGAACTCGAGGGACGACTCGCCGGCCTCTCCGCGGCCCGGCTGCTCGAAGCGATATCGAACCGCGACCACGCCGCCGCCGTACGTCCGCTGCGACCCGCGCTCCGGCGGCGGCGCCGGTTCGCCGACCTACTCGACCGGCTCTACCCCATGCGGACCGGCTGGCTGGACTGGCTCGACCCCGAGACGACGTTCTGCCGCTGCGAGGAGGTGTCCTGGGCCACCGTCACGTCCGCCGCCACCGGCACGGCGACCGCCCGCGCGATCCGCGCCATCACCCGGTGCGGCATGGGCTACTGCCAGGGCCGGATCTGCGGCCCCGCCCTGCAGGCCGCCCTCGCCCGGGACCGCGGCGCGGCCTCGCCGGCCGTCGGCGACCTGCAATGGCGGACCGTCGTGACGCCGACACCGCTCGGTGTGATCGCCGGCGCCGCTGTCAGGCCTGCAGCGGATAGCGGCCGGCCAGACGAGCCAGCTTGAAACCCACGTGCGCAGACAGCCGGTCCTCGCCGTTGCGGAGGTCGATGTCGGCGGCCTCCTGCGCCTTCTGTAGCCGGTAGTAGAGGGTGCCGCGGTGCAGGTGCAGCTTGCCCGCCGTCACCTGCGCATCACAGCCACCGTCGAGATAGCACTCGAGCGTGTCGAGGATCCGATCGTCTCCGGCTGCGAAGAGTGCAGCCATCCTCGGGTCGATCGAGTCGACCATCGCCTCGATCGGCAGCTGGACGACGGCACGGAGCGCACCCAGCGCGGACCACGCCGCGATGTCGCCGACACCGGGCAGCCGCGTCGCCGCCCGGGCGCTGAGCCGAGCCTGGCGGTAGGAGACCTGGGCGTCCACGAGCCGTTCCTTCACCTCGCCGATCCCGACGACGGTCCGCACGTCGCCCGTCCGCCGGCGCATGCAGTCCCGCAGCTCCCGCGCGATCCGCATCGCGTGCCCGGCACGATCACCCCCGGGTGCGAAGGTCAGCACCGCGCCGTGGTCGGCGTGTGCGACCCCGAGGACCTCCCCGCGGACATGCAGGCGGCTGACATCGCGGATGCAGTCGCCGATGAGCGTCCTGGTCCCGGCGTCGGTCGACTCCGGAACGAGAACGCTGACGACGACCGGCGAGCCCGCCGGAACGATTCCGTCGTCGACCACCTGCGCGGCGGCGAGGGTGCGGACCTCCTCCGACTGGACCAACAGATGGGCCAGGGCTGTGCTCGCGAGCCGCTCGGCGAGCATCTCTTCGTGCATCAGGATCGCGGCGTGCCGGGCCGTTGTCTCGGCGACGGTGACCTGGGGCGCCGTCAACGACTCGTCGTCGTCGATGAGCCACAAGAACCCGTCCAGCCGGTCACGATGCCGGACCGGGATGCACAGCCGCCCCAGAATGCCGCGCGCCCGGTCGGGCGGGATCCGCACCGGGTCGTTGCACGACACGATGCCGAACTTCCGGAACCACGTCCGGACTTCGGGGCTGGTCCTGCGTTGCAGGATCGAATCACGGCGTACGTCGTCGATCTGGTGCTGCTGGGACGAGTAGACGATGACCCGGTGATTGTCGTCCTCGATGGTCGCCGAGCGGCCCAGCCGCTCGGCCAGGTCGTCCACCAGCACCTGCAGGTCTCCGGAGAACATCGCCGGAAGATACCTGCGAATCGAGTCGGTGACGTTACGGAGAGAGCACGTTTTTGCTGCCCTGCTCCCCGCTCCCGCCGACCCGTAGACTGACTCGCCGTGACGGACACCGGGCGCGAGATCGTCGAGCACGCCGAGCGCGACCTGCACTGGCCGGATTGCCTCAACGTCCGCGACCTCGGTGGCCTGCCGACGCAGGACGGCGGCGTGATCCGGCGCGGTGCACTCATCCGGGCCGATGCGTTGAGCCGGCTGACCGACGACGGTGTGGCGGCGGCGCGGGCGGCCGGCGTGAGCCGGATCATCGACCTCCGGCGCCCGGCCGAGGCGGGGAGCGCGGCCCACCCGTTCGGCGCCGACCCGGTCTATCGCAACATACCGGTCCAGAACCCGGCCGACCCGGACCACCAGTGGCTGACCCTCACCGAGATCTACTGCACCATGCTCGACCTGCGCCCGGACCTGTTTGCGCAGGCATTCGCGGCGGTGGCGGATGCGCCGCCCGGAGCGGTCGTCGTGCATTGCGCCGGCGGCAAGGACCGCACCGGGATCATCACCGCGTTCGCGCTGTCCGTCGCCGGTGTCGCCGACGACGTCATCGCCGCCGACTACGCGCTGACCGAGGAGCGGCTGCGCGAGGACAGTGCCGCGTATCTCGAATTGATCGATGATCCGAAGCTGCGCACCATCGTCGCCGGCCTGCAGCCGACTCCGCCGACCGTCATGCTCGACACCCTCGCCCACATACGCGAACGGCACGGCGGGGTGCGGGCCTACCTGGTGGCCGCCGGGGTGAACGACAGCCAGCTCGCCGCGGTCCACGACCGCCTGGCCGTTTGACTTAGAGGTCCACCTCGACGCCGACCCCGGCGGACCTGGCGGCGGTCAGGACGAGGTTCGCGGCCACGACGTCCTGCGCGGCGATCCCGACCGATTTGTACAGCGTGATCTGGTCGGCGGAGGTGCGCCCCGGTCTGGCGCCGGAGAGCAGCTCTCCGATCTCGGCGTGGATGTGCCCGGGCCCGATGAGGCCCTGCTCGATCGGCACAAGCAGATCCTGGGCGCCCGCCGGTGGTGGTGCGAGGACGGCGTCGCGGGATTCGACGACGAGCACGGAGTCAGCCACGGTCGCCGTGTCGAGCTCATGCCCGGCCGTGTTGTAGCCGACCGAGGTCACGTGCACCCCGGGCCGGAGCGCATCGCGGTGTACGACGGGCGTCGGCGAATGCGTGGCGGCGCAGACGATGTCAGCGTCCGCACACGCGGCGACGTAACTGTCCCGTGCTTCCACGTCGATGTGCAGCTCCGCCTGTAGGTCGGCGGCGAGCGCAGCTGCCCGCTCCCGATCCCGTCCGGCGATCCGGATCTGGCGAATCGGCCGTACCCGGACCATCGCGTGTGCGTGGGCGCGGGCCTGCACTCCGGTGCCGAGAATTGCCATGATCGCTGCGTTCGGAACTGCCAGCAGATCGGCGGAAAGCGCCGACCCGGCGGCGGTCCGGACTGTGGTGATCGACGTGCCGTCGAGCAGCGCGAGCGGCTGTCCCGTGTCCGGGTCGAAGACGACGACGACTGCCTGGTGGGTCGGGACCGCGGTGCCGGCGTTGCCGGGAAACAGGCTCACCAGCTTCGCGGCGAGCCCACCGTTGCCCTGGACATAGGCCGGCATCGCGGCGAGCATGCCACGCTCGGGCACCAGCGCGGCGATCCGGGCCGGCATCGATGCCCGTCCCTCACTCACCTCCCGCATCGCCGTAGCAAGTCCGGCGCGCAGCTCGTCAAGGTCGAGCAACGCGCGGGTCTCGGCTCCGGTCAACACGAGCACGCCCACCAGTCTGCACCGGGACCGGCGAGGAGCGGCCGCGACCTCAGGGATCGATCGACTTCTCGAACCAGTGGTGTGCGTAGGGCTCGTTGTTGAACGGCTCGACCTGGCGGTAACCGGCCGACCGGTAGAGGCCGATTGCTTCGGTGAGTGCGCGGTTGGTCTCGAGGTGCAGGGTGTGTACGCCGTGGGCGGCCGCGCGGGTTTCGAGTTCGGCGAGCAGCCGCCGCCCCAGGCCCAGGCCACGGGCCGCGGGTGCCACCCACATCCGCTTGAGCTCTGCCGGGGCGTGGTCATGGAACTTCAGCGCGCCGCACCCGACCGGGTCCGAGTGCAGGGTGGCGACCAGCAGCAGTCCCGATGGTGGTGTCAGCTCGGCGTCTTCGGCGGACAGACTGCGGGCCGGATCGAAGCCCGAGTCGAACCGCCGCGCGAGTTCGTCGACGTACGCCCGGATGCAACGACGGGCCGCCGCCTCGCGGGGATCGACCACGGCGATCTGCACCATCGAGGCAACCAGCAGACGCTCGACCTCACCCATCGCCGCGACCAGGCGGCTGCGCTGCTGATCGCTCAGCGGTGTGAGGATCGAGGTGGCCAGGTCGTCGGAGCGCCGGTCGAGTTCGTCCCGCTCGGCCCGACCCGCCCGGGTCAGCCGCACCGTTCGCACCCGAGCGTCGGTCCCGTCGGCCGCGACCGCGACCAGGCCGTCGGACTCCAGAGAGCGCAGCAGCCGGCTCAGATAGCCGGAATCGAGATCCAGCCGCGAGCGGAGTGACCGCACCTCGGTCCCCTCGGCACCGATCTCCCACAGCACTCGGGCCTGCCCGAGCGGCCGACTACGGGCCAGGAATCCGTCGTCGAGAGCGCCGATCCGCTGGGTGACGATGCGGTCGAAGCGACGGACCTGCCCGACCAACCCTGCGTCCATCATCTGACTTTAGTCAGAGGTCTGCCGGGTGGTCAACGTCGGACCGGCCGTCGGGTCGGGGCTACCGGCCGGCGAGTATCCGTTCGGGGGTGACGGCGATGACGACCCGATCGGGATCCGTCGGGCGGCCCCCGGGATCCGTTCCGGGCAGGTATCTGGCGAAGAGGCGACGGCTCAACTCGGCATGGCCGGACTCCTCGGCCTCCGCCCTGCCGTAGGCCACGACGTAGGACGTCGACTCAGGGTCGTTGATCAGCAGCGAGATTGCCGGGTCCCGCCGGATGTTGGCGAACTTCGCGCGCGATCGCGTGGTGGAGAACCGGAAGGTCGAGCCGTCCCACTCGTACCAGACGACGGTGAGTTGAGGCGCGGCATCCGGCCTATTCAGGCCGACGACCGCGAACAGCGGCTTCGCCAACAGGTCGTTGACCTCGGCGGAGACTTCGGCGCTCATCCGTTCCTCCCGGTGTCCAATCGGAATCGAGGGTGCCGGCTCCGGCACGCACCCGCGGCGAATATGCTGGATGAACTCGTACGTCGACGATGACCTCTCTGCGATTGCATGGGAGACCATGGTGCTCACCTTGGTACGTCACGCACACGCCGGCAGCAAGCGGCGCTGGACCGGTCCGGACGAGCAACGCCCGCTCACCGAACGTGGTCTGGCTGAGGCGCACGGGATCGCGCAGCGGATGCGTGCGCAACCGCCGTACCGGCTGATCTCCAGCCCACTGATCCGGTGCCGACAGACGTTGGAGCCCATCGCGGCCGCCCTCGATCTGCCGATCGAGCTGAGTGCGGCGCTGACGCCGGATGCGACTCTGGAGGAGACGCTGGCCCTGATCACCGACCTGTCGACGGACGGCTGCGCCCTCTGCACGCATGGCGAGGTGCTCACCGGTCTGCTCAATCGGTGGCGCGCAGACGGCTCTCCCCGCGTCCCGGTGGGCGCGCGGACGGCCAAGGGTGCGATGTGGATCCTCAGCGGATATCCCGGCCCGCGCGCCACGGCCCACTACGGGCCGTCGCATCGGGCCGCGCTCTCGCTCTCCGGACCGGCCGAACCGGCCACCCAGACCTGGCCCGGCTAGCCGACCACAACGGCAGAACGACAGCGAGGATCCGCGTGTCCGTGCTCTTCAACGCGAACGTCCGGTCGGCTTACCAGGCCGGCTACTTCACCGGGTCCCACCGGGTCGCCGATGTCCTGGCCCACGGTGACACCGGCCTCGGAGCGCTCGCCGGAAACGACGGGGAACTCGTCATCGATCGTGGTGTCGCCTACCGGACCGCCGAAGACGGGACCACCGCCGAACTCGACGGCGTGGTCGGCACGCCCTACGCGACCGTCATTCCGTTCCGCGTCGAGCAGACCTTCGGTATCGACGATCCGCTCGACAGAGCCGCCTTCGAACGCCGGCTGGCCGGCCTGCTGCCGCTGGCCAACCGGATCTGGGCGCTGCGCATCCACGGCCAGTTCTCGCGAGTGACCGCTGGGGCCAGCGCGCGACAACACCCGCCCTACCGGCCGCTCGCCGAGATCATGCCGACGTACAACAACCTCACCCACACCGACACGACGGGAACACTCGTCGCGTTCCACTGCCCGGTCTTCCTGACCGGCACCGACTTCGTCGGCGCGCACTACCATTGGCTTTCCGACGACCATGGCCAAGGCGGCCACGTCGCTGACTTCCGGCTCCTCCGCGCCAGCATCGAGGTCTGCGAGGCGACCGGCTACGCGGTCGACGTGCCGAGGACCGACGAATTCCGCGCCCTCGATCTCACTCCGTACTACTGAGCTCGTGGTCGGTCCACTGTTTCTCTACAGCACCACGCCGTCGCCACATGAACGCACGATTCTGGCGTGGGCACGGTGTCACCAACCGGACCAGAGTCGCCCAGTCGCCGCCGTCGTGATGCAGACAGCGCTGAGCGACCCCTCCCAGGCCGAGGTCGACGCGCTCCACGCACACTTCTGCACACAGGACGTCGACATCGCGATGCACGACTCCGGCCTCGTGAACAGGCGGGACGCGTACGAGCCGGGTGTGGTTCGACGACTCGAGACCGCCGACCTCGTTCTGATCACGGGCGGGTCACCGGAACGTCTGTACGACTGCACCGTCGATACTCCAGCTCTTCACGCATTACGCGTCGCCTCCGACCGAGGCGCCGTGATCGCAGGCTGCAGCGCCGGGGCGATCGTCGTCGGTGCCGGAATGCCGGTTGGCGCAGCGGATGACCGACGGCCAGGCCGATTCTGGGAGCTGATCCGGCGGACCGTTGTCGCACCGCATTTCGGCCGCTACGACATCGAGCCATGGCTACGGTCGTTCCCTGAATGCGTGGTCCTCGGCATTCCCGACGACACCATGGCGCTGGTCGTCCACGGACGCAAAGTCCGGTCGGTCGGGGGCCAACCGCTCTACCTTGCCTCTTGCTCCGGCTAGGTATCTGAACGGGCCCGGACGATCGACGCGACCACGCACAACACGGCACTGGCGACCACCACCGCACCGATCCACGACAGTCCGGCCAGCAGCAGCGTCGCACCGGCCAGCATCAGCACCGCGACAAGCCACACTATCCATGGATGCACCGGCAACGCCGCATCGTCGCGATCCCGTCGACGGCGACCCGACGCGGCGCCCTTGGCTGATGATCGGCTCAACCTCGGTACGCCGAGACCGCTCCGTCGCCGACGTGGCCGGCCGGCGTCGCTTCGACGCTCGGCTGAGTCGTCGGTCGCGGTCGCCCGCGCGTCCGGCCGGGTCGGATCGCTCACGCATGGAAACCTACCCGGGGGGTGGGCCGGTAACCCGCACTGCCACCGCGGCGCGGGACTTAGTGTAGCCTAACCTAATCCTGGCTGGAGGGGCCGTCATGTATGCCTGCATCTGTCGCGCGGTCACCGACGAGACTGTGACCGCCGCCGTCGAAGACGGCGCGACCACGGTGGAAGCGGTGGGTGACAGAACCCGCGCCGGCACCGGGTGCGGCGGGTGTCATGACACGATTGAAGAGATCATCACCTCGTGCGCGACGTGTCCCATTGCCGGCCTCGTCGCCTGACAACGGCGAAAGGGACGGCCGGACGTGCGTGGCGACGAACGAGTGCTGGAGTTGCTCAACGAGCAACTGACCGCTGAGCTCACCGCGATCAACCAATACTTCCTGCACGCGAGGATGCAGAAGAACGCCGGGTGGGTGCGGCTTGCCGCCCACACCCGCGACGAGTCGATCGACGAGATGCGCCACGCCGAGTTGCTGACCGACCGCATCCTCTTCCTCGACGGTCTCCCCAACTACCAGCGGCTCTTCCGGGTCCGCGTCGGCCAGACCATCGGGGAGATGTTCGAGGCAGACATGGCTGTCGAAGTCGAGGCCATCGACCGGCTCCGCGGCGGTATCGACTACATGCGCGGCGTCGGTGACGTCACCAGCGCCACACTCTTCGAGCGCATCCTCGCCGACGAAGAGGAACACGTCGACTACCTTGAGACCCAGCTTGGTCTGCTCGGCTCGCTCGGTGAGCCGCTGTACCTAGCCCAGCTCGTCGAGCAACCCGGAGACTGATCCCAAGCCTGACGGCGTGGTTCTGCGCGAGAGGTGTCCTGTGCAGGTGGTCCGTAGCCGGCGGCGGCGCTGCTGGGCGCTGGTCGCTGCAGTCGTGGGCGTCGCGGCCGTATTGACCGGGTGTGGCGGACCTGCCCGGGCAGCGCCACCACCCGCGCCAGCGCCATCTGTCGGCCAGCGCCTCGACGCTCCGCTGCCGACGCGGCTGCTGGATCAGACCCTGGTTGAGGACAACGGCAGGCACGTAAATCTGAGGTTGTTCGCCGGCAAGGTGGTCGTGATCTCGGACGTCATGACGCTCTGCCAGGAGACCTGCCCGCTGGACACCGCGAACGTCGTCGCAGCCGCCCGCGCCGTCGAACGGGCCGGGCTGGGGAGCAGGGTGGAGTTCCTCAGCATCACGGTCGACCCGGTTCGCGACACCCCGACCCGGCTGGCCGCCTATCGCCGCCTGTTCACGCCCGTACCCGCGGACTGGGTCACGCTCACCGGAACGCCGGCAGGGCTCGCCGCGCTCTGGAAGCACCTCGGCGTCTATACCAAGAAGGTGCCGGACAAGCCGCCGGCCCCGAGGGACTGGCTCACAGGCAAGCCGCTGACCTATGACATCACCCACTCCGACGAACTGTTCTTCCTCGACCAGCGCACGCACGAACGTCTCCTGCTCGACGGCGCCCCGCACCTCGCGCCCGGCACGAAGCTACCCCGCACGCTCGACCGATTCCTGGATCCGGCCGGACATCGAAACGTGACGAACCCCGACCCGGCGGCGTGGACCCTTCC
>DASXJE010000305.1 GCA_036497565.1 Mycobacteriales bacterium | reverse complement strand
GGGCGATGCGGCAGCTCGCTGCCAATGTCAGTGGTTCAGGTCGACGCCCGCTGAACATCGCCAGACTCCCCGATCCCAGCGGCTGGAACGCTTCAACGACCAGGCACACTTCGGCGAGCCACGGGCCACAACTACAGCAGGGCTTGTTGCCTATCTCGGTGACGAACCAGTCGGCTGGTGTGCAGTCGCACCGCGTTCGACCTACGTCCGCCTGCGCAATAGCCGGATGGTCTGGACTGGCCGGCAGGAAGACCCGGACGACGACTCTGTCTGGACGGTCAGTTGCTTTGTGGTCCGCAGGGGCTATCGAAGAAAGCGCATCTCGTACGCCCTCGCGCGTGCGTCGGTCGACTTCGCCCGAGACCGTGGCGCCAAGGCGGTCGAGGGCTACCCCCTCATTACAGGTCCCGGCAAGGACGTCGGCTCGGGGGGACTCTTCGTGGGCAGCACCGGCGTTTTCGCCGCCGCCGGCTTCGTTGAAATCACCCGTCCAACGACACGCCGGGCTGTCATGCGTCTCGATCTCTGACCAGGCAGCCAGCCTTCAAAGCGTTGCCACCTGTGATTGCTTCAACCTACTGGCGGCCGCTACTCGGGGTACCGGCAAGTTGCTGGATGAGTTGGAGACCGTCGGGGGTGCCGGGCCAGTGGCGCCGGAGGGCATCGGGGCCGGCGTTTTTGGTGACCGAGCGCAGGACGAGGGCGATGATGATGGCGTCGTCGGCGTAGCCGAGGACGGGGATGAAGTCGGGGATGAGATCGATGGGGGACGCGAGGTAGACGATCAGCAGCCCGAGCCGGACCCGTACGCCGGTGGGAACGGTGGGGTCGGCGGCGAGGCGCCGTATGAGACGCAGAAGGTCGGGTAGCAGCCGCAGCGCGTCGCGCATGGTCACGGTGTCGGGGTGGCGGCGAGCGTAGCGCCAGAGCAACAGGACAAGCGTCGCGTAGATGAGCAGGAGGCCGGCGAGGATCGCGACCGCGGCGTGCCACCACATCTCAGGTCACCGCCGGGATCCGCGGGGTCGCGTACTCCAGTCGCAGGCCGCGTGGGAGCAGTGGTGGGCGCTCGATTGTCACGACTGTCATGCTCTCAGCCCCGGTGGGCCGCACCGCGGCAACCCGCATGGCCGGCGCGCTCAGCGACCCGTCAATAGGCCCGCGGACAACCTGGGCGAATACTGGCGGGATGCAACACCCCGAGCACGAAGAGGTCGCCGCATTCCTCGCCGAGCACTCCGACGACAGTCCCAGCGATCTGGAGCCCCTCACCGGCGGGGCGTGGTCATCGGCATGGGCCTACCGAGCGGGCGAGGAAGAGTTGGTGATCCGCTTCGGTCCGGAACGTTCCTGGTACGAAACCGACCGCATGGCTATGGCCTTCAACGGACCGGATCTGCCGGTACCGCAGGTCAGGGAGGTGGGGACCACACCGAACGGACGGGCCTACGCCATCTCAGTACGTCATCACGGGCAGTTCCTGGAGGACACACCGGTCGAGCGTGCCGATGCCGCCGCCACCACCCTCACCCGCCTGCTCGTCGCGCTCCAGCGGGTACCCGCATCCCCGGGTACCCCGGTGATGTGGCACCCGGCAGGCGCGCCGGCCCGCAGCTGGCGGGAATTTGTCCTCGCCAAGCTGGTGGACGATCCGGGGAATCGGGTGCACGGATGGAGCGCCGCCCTCGCCGCCGACCCGAAGCTCGCGGCCCTGTCCACCGCGGTCTGCGACCGGGTGCGGACGCTGATCGCGGCCTGCCCCGAGCGCCGCGATCTCATACACGGCGATCTCCTGCACGGCAACGTGCTGGTGAGTCCGGACCGTCGCCGGGTTCAAGCGGTGATTTCCTGGAAGTGCTCGGTACGGGGCGACTTCCTCTACGACGCCGCATGGTGCAGTCTCTGGGCGCCGGTGTTCTACCCGGGGATCGCCGGCATCGACCCGCTGTCCGGACTGCTCCGGGACCCGGGCCTACTAGCCGACCGGAGCGCCCTCGTCGATGCCGCCATACGCCACCACTGCTACGAGCTGCAGATCGGTTTCACCAACCTGGCATGGAGCCTATGGACCTGGAAACAGGAACATCTCACCGCCACCGCCCGCCTCCTCGCCGAAATCCTCGAACGCGGTCCCTTGCCGTCGACCGGCGCCTGAGCGGACAACCACCGACAACATCGACCCAGCTCCCGTAGCCACCTCATCGGCGTGCAGTTCCGGAAGCAGACCGTCCGGGATCAGCGTTATCTTGCTGCCCATGACAGCGACCAACGTTCCGGCCGATCAAACGCCTCCCTCCCCCGATGACCCGGTTGAGGCGCAGTTCGGGCCGCACCGGTTCTACGCCGGCGAGGGCGGCGGCAGTGATCGGTTCCGCGGCAGCCACTTCGACGTCGCGGACCTGCGCGGAGCCCGGTTCGTCGATTGCGATCTGACCGGCGTCACGATCAGGGACAGCTGGCTGGTGAACGTGAGTATCTCGGGCTACCTCAGCAACGTCACGGTCAATGGCATTGACGTGAGCGATTTCGTCAGCGCCGAGCTGGACCGTCGGCACCCGGAGCGAGTGCAGTTCCGCGAGGTCCAGACGGCCAATGACGTCCGCGCGATGTGGGACACCATCGAGCGGCTGTGGGCGCAGGCAGCCGAGCGGGCCGGAAAACTGCCCGCTGCAGCGTTGACTGAGCAGGTCAACGAGGAGTGGTCATTCGCTCAGACAATGCGCCATCTGATCTTCATCATTGACGCATGGGCCAGCCGAACGGTGCTGGATGAGGAAAGGCCCTACCACCCGCTCGGGCTGCCGCAGAGCTGGTACCCGGCAGCGGACGCGGCCGCGCTTGGCATCGACCTGACCGGGCAGCCCGGCTACGCCGAGGTCCTGGCCGCTCGCGCCGACCGGATGGCTGGGATGCGGCGCATCGTCGCCGACCTGACCGCCGTCAACCTGGGACGGCTATGCCACCGCTCGCCCGCTCCCGGTTACCCGGACGAGGAGCGCACCGTGATCGACTGCATCGGCGTCGTACTGGAGGAGGAGATCGAGCACTACCGGTACGCGATCCGCGACTTGGCCGCGCTAGAAGGCAGTTAGTCGTTTGGTGCGTCCTGGTACGGCACAGATCCCATCGTGGTGGAACGGATGCTGCGGTTCCGGCAAATCGGTTGGTTGCAGTGGCGCTGGACCAGTTGGATGGGCCGCATGACGATCACGACTCGCCCGGCGACGTTCGACGACGTTGACGCTCTTGTCCAGGTGCTCTGCGCAATCAGCGCCCTCCCGGCAGGCGAAATCCGTGAGCGGCTAGAGGAGGACTTCCGCCACGACGCGCGGGAGCAGGTTCGCGGAGAGATTGCGAACAGCATCACCTACGTGATCTGCGCCGATGACATGCGTGTCGGTCGGCTCCGCGTCGTCCGCACCACCGACTACATCGAGATCGCCGGCCTCCAAGTCGACCCCGCTCGGCAGAGTCAAGGCATTGGCACCGCCGTGACCAACGAGATCCTCGACGAGGGCCGCCGAACCGGCTTGCCCGTCGAACTGGATGTCAGCAAGGAAAACCCGAACGCCGAACGGCTCTACACCCGGCTCGGGTTCCACCGCATCGGCGAGAACGACAAGGACTACCGGATGCGCCGCATCTAGCTCAGGAACGAACCCACCGTCTTGGCCATCCGCCGTCAGATGCCTTGTCCAGTGTCGAGAGTTGAGATGCGTGGGGCGGTGGTCTGGCGACTCGTTCGGTAGCGGCCCGGAGTCGTTCCGATGATGGTGGTGAACGCCCCGATGAAGCTGCTGGGGTTGGCCCATCCGCAGGCGTACGCGGTCTGGGTGGTGTCTCGGCCGTCGGCGAGGAGAACGAGCGCGTGGTAGATGCGGAGCTGCGTGCGCCACTCATAGAAGGTCATGCCGAGTTCGCCGCGGAACAGTCGGCTGAGAGTGCGGGTGCTGGCTCCGATCGTCTTCCCGAGTTCGGCCAGCGTGGCGTTGTCTGCCGGCGTCTCGTACAGCATCCGGGCAATGGCTTGCAATCGGTCGTCCCGTGGCTCCGGCAGGTGCAGTGGCTGTTCGTGTGCATCGCGGAGCTCATCGACGAGGACTCGAAGGAGGCGGGACCGAGCGGAGCGGCTGTAGTCAGGCGTGGCGTCGTCGTAGTTGTGGGGGCCGGTCAGCGCGAGTAGCACCTCGCGGGCGAGGTCGGAGGTCAAGAAAACCGCGGGATGGGCCGGTATTAGCCGAGCGACGGATGGCGCGAGAAAGACGATCCGCATATCGGTGTCGCCGTGGGCGCGGTGGTAGTGCGTGAAGCCGGCGGGGGTCCAGGCGACCCGGTTGGCGGGAACGATCGACGTGCCGCGCTCGGTGTGAACTGCCAAGACTCCGCTGGATGCGTATACCAGGTGTCCGCGTGCATGCGACTGCACTGCGCTTGCTTCGCCGGATGGCCAGAGATGGCGCCCGCCAGACGGCCACACATGTGACGTCGCACCGGCGGTCCGGCGAGGTTGGCGGCGAACGGGCATCAGTTGGCATCTTATCGGTAGCAAGCCACGCCGGGATCCAGTGACACTGCTTCGAGACCGCGGCCTGCGAAAATAGAGGAGAAGAACATGGCGACGTACGTGCTCGTGCCCGGCGCCTGGAAGGGATCGTGGGCGTTTGAGGAGGTTGTCCCTCTGCTGGAGCGTGCCGGTCACGCAGTTCACGCCCTGACCCTGACCGGACTGCGGCCAGACGATGACGACGGGACGGTCGCGACCACCAACCTCGACACCCACGCCGACGACGTGTTACGACACCTCGATCGCGCCCACATCACCAGCGCGACCCTGGTCGGCCACAGTTACGCCGGGATGGTGATCGCCGCCGCCGCCGATCGTGCCGGCGGCCGGATCTCACGACTGGTGCATCTCGACGCCTTCGTACCGCGCGACGGCGAGTCGTGGTGGTCGGCAACGAACGACCACTTCCGAGATCTGTTCGCTGCCGGCGCCGCGGCCACCGGCTACGCCGTCCGACCACCGGACGGCGGAGATCCCCGTCGCCGTCCCCATCCCCTCGCCTCCGTCATGCAGTCCATCAGGCTTACGGATGGGTTTGCCCAGGTCGCCCGTCGGGACTTCATCTACTGCTCAGGATGGAAAGATCGAACCCCGTTCGCTGGACTCCGCACCCGACTCCAAGCCGATCCCGAGTGGCAGGTCCACGACCTCCCAACCGCCCACAATGCAATGCATGAGGACCCGGAGGCGGTCGCTGCCCTGCTGCTCGGCTAATGCATCGCGAAAGTCAGGAGGATAGGTGAGTATGTCGCATGGCACGCGGATCGACCGGTCTTGACCATTCCTCGACGCGCCTTGACACTGCTCGGATCCGCGCGGCTCGCAGGGTGGTCGATCCGATCTTTCTCGACACCCCGCTGTACCGCTGCGAGGCGCTGGAGCCCGGCCTCGGATGCACGGTGAGTATCAAGCTCGAAACGGCGAACCCGGTCCGCAGCTTCAAGGCCCGCGGCACCGAGGTCATCGCGAGCCTGCTCGCCGACAATGGCCCGCGAGCCGTGGTGTGCGCGAGCGCGGGCAACCTGGGCCAGGCTCTCGCCTGGTCCGGCCGCGGCCGAGGGCTCGACGTCACCGTCGTGGCATCGCGCTTTGCGCCTGCGGCCAAGCTTGACCGCATCCGCGCACTGGACGCCAGGTTGGAGCTGGTGGACGGCGACTTCGACATGGCTCGCGAGCGGGCGGCGGCTGTCGCGCGGCACAACGGCATCCGGCTGGTCGAAGACAGCCTGGACATCGAGACCTGCGAGGGCGCGGCAACCATCGGCCTGGAGCTGGTGGATGCCGGGCGGTCGTTCGACGCCGTCCTGATAGCTCTCGGCGGCGGAGCGCTGGCCACCGGTGTCGGTCATGTGGTGAAGACCCTCGCGCCGGAGGCCGAGGTGATCTGCGTCCAACCGCTGGGCGCAGCGGCGATGACATACTCGTGGCGCCAACGGCGCGTCGTCACCACCGACTCCACGAACACCATCGCTGACGGCGTCGCCGGCCGGCGCCCCATCCCGGCTGTCCTGGACGACCTCCTCCTGGTCGCTGACGACGCCGTGCTGGTCCAGGAGGCGTCGATCATCACCGCCATGCGGATGCTCCTCGACCACGCCGGCCTCGTCGTCGAACCGTCGGCCGCGCTCGGCGTCGCCGCGATCCTCGAAGATCGTGGCCGCTTCGCCGGCCGACACGTAGTCACGATCGTGTGCGGCAGCAACGTCGACGTCGAGGCCTATCACCGCTGGATCGGTGCGGCGCCTATTTGAGAGGATGACCGGGTGAACGAGGCTGATCCCTCGCGCGCCATTGCGCGGAATAGGCAACCAGGTTCGGAAGTCCTGAGGGCTCTGGCCGCATCGATACAGGAACTTCCTGGATCGGGTTGCGTTCTCGTCGGCGTTGACGGCGTCGACGGATCGGGCAAGACCGTCTTCGCGAACAAACTCGGCGAGGTACTTCGCACCGACGGGCGCTCGACGGTCCGTCTCTCCATCGACGACTTCCACCACGTCCGCGCGATCAGGTACCGACGAGGACGGAGCTCTCCCGAGGGCTTCTGGCTCGACTCATTCGACTATGAGCGGCTAAGCGCCTACGTTCTCGACCCGCTTGGCCCGGGCGGTTCGCGTCGATACCGCCCACGCGGGCATGATCTCGAGAGCGACCAGATCCTCGTCCCCGACGACGTCTTCGCGCCCGCCGGAAGCGTTGTGATCATCGACGGGCTCTTCCTTCACCGCGATGAACTGGCCGACGTCTGGAACTTCTCGGTCTTCCTCGATGTGCCGTTCGACGTCACGGCTCGACGCTTGGCAACCCGCGACGGCTCTAATCCCGACCCTGGCCACCCCAGCATGCGACGGTACGTCGAGGCCCAGATGCTCTATTTTGCGCGGTGCAGTCCCCAACGCAGGGCCAGTGTGGTCATCGACAACACGTCCTTCGACCACCCTCGCTTCGTCGGCCCACCCCGCAAGGCGGGGGTCGTCGAGTAGTCGGAGGTCGGACGGCGGCGGAGGGTGACGTAACGCTTGATCGCGTTGTCCGCTTCCGGCTGGCTGATGGTCGATGAGTCGTGGGATTCTGCCGGGATGGGTAAGGACGAGCGGCTGACGGCGAAGCAGTTCCAGGAATCCGGCGAGGTGGAGGACTGGCGGGTGCTCGCTTTCGGGGCGAGCGCCTGGTTCGACGCGCCGTCGCATACGGCCGGTGCGGCTCTTGTCGGCCGGATCGCCGACCTGGCCGACAGCACGGGTCGGCTGCCGGATGTGGACTTGCGTGCTCGTGGGGTACACGTGCGGATCGTGTCCGGTTCTTCTGGCCTGACCGTGGCTGATGTCGCGACGGCGCGCGGGATCTCGGCTGCAGCTCGCGACCTCGGTCTGGCGGCCGATCCGTCGGCCGTGCAGGCCGTACAACTGGCGATCGATGCGCTCGACAAGCCCGCCGTGATGGGGTTCTGGCGCGCCGCGCTGGGCTACGAACCGTCGGGCGAGCAGGATCTTGTCGACGCTATGCGGCGGGACCCGGCGATCTGGTTCCAACAGCAGGATCAGGCACGCCCGCTGCGCAACCGCGTCCACATCGACGTCGCTCGCCCACAGGCGCTCACCCCCGCCGAAGCCAGCACGATCGGCGGCAGACATATCGGTGGTGCATACGGGGTTGGGTTCGCCGACGCCGAAGGGAACGAGGCAGACGTCATCCCGGCGGAGCCGAACGAGGAGATGGGCGAAGCAGCGGAGACCGCCGACTGGCGAGCCATGTTCGGCGGGATGACGTTCTACCCGATCGCCTCGCCCTTGCGCGCAGCAGAGCTGGCCGCCACGGTAGCCGGTCTGGCCGACGACGCGGGCCTGCCACTCCTCATTGACCTACGTCCGCACGGTGTCACGATCGACTCCGGCAAGGACCTGTGGGAGGAAGACGGGTTCGGCGATCTGGCTCGCCGGGTTCAGGCGGCGGCGCGAGCCAAGGGCCTGACTGCTGACACAACCCGCCTACGCTTCGTACAGATCGGGATCGACGCTGTCGACATCCCTGCGGTGCGGGGGTTCTGGCGAGCCGTTCTCGGGTACGAGAATGATCCGCGATCCGAGCTCGGTGTCACCGACATCTACGATCCGCGCCGGCTCAACCTGACCATCGTTTTCCAACAAATGTCTGCGTTGGAAGAGGCCCGGCGCAAGCAGCGCAACCGTATCCACGTCGACGTCTACGTACCCGACGACCAAGCCCGGGCGCGCATCGACGCAGCCCTCGCCGCCGGGGGACGGATCGCGTACGACGCCGAGGCGCCGGAGTGGTGGACACTCGCCGACCCAGAAGGCAACGAGGTGGACATCGCCGTCTCAGTCGGGCGTGCAGAACTCTGGCGGGCCAGCCACGCAGACGCCGACTGAGCCCGGTTGCAGGTGATCCGGCAGCGGTTCAACCGACAGGTCGCCGCCCTCGGACTGCCCCGGATCCGGCTGCGCGATCTGGGCGGGGGCGGTCCGGATGCTGCCCGTTAGCAGATGGCACAGAAGAGGGCTGAGAACGCCGACCGGCGTCCGATGCGTCCGCCGTAGACGCAAACGTGCAGGTCAGAGCCTTGTGGATCTTCGGTCGCTTGAGGTCCACCACCGTGAATCTCAGGCGTGTCGAGCCATCTCGTTAGCAAATCCGTTAGCAACGACCAACGCCGCTTCCTCTATGTGCGCCTCGGTGGGCCCTGGCCAGTACGACTGCTTGCTATCCGCCTTCTTGCCGCTCGAGCTCCTCGTCGCGTAGCGTCCGCCTCGATGTCGACTGCTGGTCGTCTGCGCACTCCCGACCTTGAGCTGCTCCGCTTCCAGGTTGGTGCGTCTCTCGACGCTCCAGGTCGTATCGCGGGTTGCTACGGCGTGACCATCGCCTCGTGCGCGGACGGCCAGGCGCTCTGGATCGGCGATCAAGTAGCAGACGATGCGGCGGCCGAGCTCGTCGCCGAATTCGACCGCGCACCCCGGCCGGTCGACCAGAGTGAGCCGCCGCCGGTGCTTGCCGCCTGCGAACGGATCCTCGCGTGGGTCGATGGAGAACTGACGTGCGCCTCGGGTCCGAGCTATGTCATCCCGGACGACACTAATTTCGCCGCTGGCATGACCATTGCCCACTCCGACGGAGCCGGCATCGACGCGCTGTGGGCCGCCAACCCGGGCAACTGGCATCCGATCGAATGGAGCGAACTGCTCGACGGGAAACTGGGTCCGTGGACCATGATCCTCGATGGCGATCGTGCGGTCTCGATCTGCCACACGCCAGGACCGCTCACCGAGAGCTCCGGCGAATGCGGTGTCTGGACCGACCCTCAGTTTCGCGGACGAGGCTACGCGGCCGCCACGGTCGCGGCCTGGGTGCCGCTCGCGTGTGTACCGGGGCGCCGCCTCTTCTACAGCACGGACACCGCCAATCTGTCGTCGCAGCGCGTCGCTGAGCGCTTGAACCTGGTCAAGATCGGCTCGACGTGGAGGCTTCATCGTCGCCGAGGCGGCGAAGCGCAGAACCTCCATCCCCTCTGTTCGCTGAGCACGAAGAGCGAGCGGACCTGATGGCTCATTCTCCCGCCGCATCACACCCTTGAAATCGGCGGTTCCGCCCTGCTGTCCCGGCACTCCCGGAGAGCGTGGAGGCGGCTAGTCCTCCTTGTGACTGTGGATGTTGATCACATTGCCGTCTGGCGCGCGAAACGAAAGAGCCTGCGTACGCAGGGAGGGCCAGATGTAGTGGTCGGATGAGAAACCGAATTGAACGTCCCGCCATGGAGCGGTGCCTCCCCCGTTGCCCGAGGACGGCCGACGGATGAGGCAGCGCGCAGTGCGGCGAGCCGGCGAGCGCCGCGAAGCGGCGTCTCGATCCTCGATTGCTCAATTCGGCAGTGCACGCAGTTGGTTTCATGTGTTCCGCCGGGTGATGTGCGATCGACGGCCGTCAGTTGATACCCGAAACATGGAACGCTCCGATTGGGCATGAGCGTGCGAGCAGCACCCCATTGGGCAGAGCTGGAAGAGCCGCTGCGGACAGTCCGATCGTTCGGGCTCCTGGTGGCCTGTTGGAGGCGTAGCGTCCCGGTACGGATGGGCGGATCATCTTCCTTTCGCCATGTTGATGCAGCCCCTGGACCCGGCTGTGCACGAGACACGAACCGTCAGGATCGCTGTCGAACGCCGAGGGCAAGGGGGCGACCAGTGAAGATTTCAACCCACAATCTTCTGCGTATCGCGGGTTTGTGCGCCATCTTGGCCGGGATTTGCTACGTGCTTGTTGGCGTGTTGCATCCGCCGAATCTTGCGTCGTCAGTCAGCAGCACCCGGTGGCAGGTCGTGCATGTACTCGCGTGCGCGATGTCCTTCTTCGGTCTCCTTGGCATGGCGGGGCTCTACGCTCGGCAGGCGGTGAAGTCCGGCTGGCTCGGACTGGCGGGGTATTTCTTGTTCAGCCTCTGGCTGGCGCTCATCATGGGCTTCAGCTTCGTTGAAGCCTTCATCTTGCCGCGTATCGCTAACGCGTCCCCGTCGTTCGTGCGGTCCTGGATGGGAATGTTCACCGGCCCTAAAGGGAACTTCGACCTGGGAATCCTCCCGACTGTATGGACGCTGACCGGAGTGATCTACATCGTCGGTGGAGTGCTCTTCGGCATCGCGACGTTCCGGGCGGGGATCCTGCCGCGATGGGCGGGCGCGCTGCTTGCCGTCGGGACTCTCCTGGCACCACTTGCAAGCCAGCTGCCCAATGCATCCCAGCCGAAGGTGGCCGTGCCGGTGGGCGTGGCTTTCGCCTGGCTCGGATACGCGCTCTGGGCTGAACTTCGGACGCAACACCAGCTGGCCTCGCAGCCGACACCGGTGCCAGGACATTCCGCAGGAGGCCCAGTCGTCCTCCTGGGAGACGGATCTGTCGACCTTTCCTGACTGACTGCTTGCACGGCTCAGGTGGGTCAGCACATTGCGCATACGCGCATCCGCCTCGACGGTGTCCACACGAAGCCCACGGACGATCAGCGATCCGTCGACACTCCAGCGCGCACACCGACCTCCGCCACTCGCGAGGCGGGACCTGGAAGCACCCAGCCCACAGCGCCCCCCATCTGCGACCCCGGGAGGGGACGGTCCGGATTCTGCCCGTTAGCAAATGGCACAGAAGCAGCCTTCCCATAGCCAGTCCACCAGCAAGATCACGCTCTACGGCTGGACTTCTAGGTCACGCTGATACCAGGTGCCTGGCTTACCGCCGAGGTCGGCTGGGTCGGCCGGGCCAACCGGGACGAACCCCGCCTTGGTCAG
>DASXJE010000304.1 GCA_036497565.1 Mycobacteriales bacterium | reverse complement strand
GCGACGTCCGCACTGCCGACCAGCTCGTGATCGACCGCCGCGACCGGGTCCTGCCACAGCTGCGGCTCCGCCACCCACGGGCCCAGGTAGCGCGAAACCGGCCCCATGTCGCGGTGCAACAGCTTGTACCACGCCTTCGCGAACGCCTCCGCAAACTCCTCCGGGTGCTCCAGGAAGCGGCGGGCGATCCGCTCGTAGATCGGGTCGACCCGCAGCGCGATGTCGGTCGTCAGCATCGTCGGTGCGCGGGTGTCCGAGGCGTCCTGAGGTCCGGGGATCGTGCCCGCCCCGGCGCCGTCCTTCGCCTGGAACTGCCACGCGCCGGCGGGGCTCTTGACCAGCTCCCACTCGTAGTTGAACAGGGTCTCCAGGAAGGTGTTGTCCCACGTGGTGGGCGTGGGGGTCCACACGACTTCGAGCCCACTGGTGATGGCGTCGGCGCCCGTGCCGGTGCCGAACGAGTTCTTCCAGCCGAGGCCCTGCTGCTCGATCGGGGCGCCCTCGGGCTCGGGGCCGACGTAGTCGGCACCGGCCGCGCCGTGAGTCTTTCCGAACGTGTGGCCGCCGGCGATCAGCGCAAACGTCTCTTCGTCGTTCATGGCCATACGCCGGAACGTCTCGCGAATGTCCCTCGCGGCGGCCAGCGGATCCGGCGTGCCGTTGGGACCCTCCGGGTTCACGTAGATCAAGCCCATCTGCACGGCGCCGAACGGTTCGGCCAACTCCCGGTCGCCGCTGTAGCGCTCGTCGCCGAGCCAGGTGTCCTCGGGGCCCCAGAAGATCTCATCGGGCTCCCAGATGTCCTCCCGCCCGAAGCCGAAGCCGAAGGTCGCGAAGCCCATCGACTCCAGCGCGCAGTTGCCCGCGAAGATGATCAGGTCGGCCCAGGAGATCTTCCTGCCGTACTTCTGCTTGACCGGCCACAGCAGTCGGCGCGCCTTGTCCAGGCTCGCGTTGTCCGGCCAGCTGTTCAGCGGGGCGAACCGCTGCGCGCCCTGGCCGCCGCCGCCGCGACCGTCCGAGATGCGGTACGTGCCGGCGGCGTGCCAGCTCATCCGGATGAACAGCGGCCCGTAGTGGCCGTAGTCGGCGGGCCACCAGTCCTGCGAGGTCGTCATCACCGCGAAGACGTCTTGCTTCAACGCGTCGACGTCGAGGGACGCGAACTCCTTCGCGTAGTCGAAGTCCTCGCCCATCGGGTTGGACCCGGACGAGGACTGGCGCAGGACCTGCAGGTTGGGCTGATTCGGCCACCAGTCCCGGTTGGTCCTCGGGGCGGTTTCCTTGGGCGTCGGGGAAGGGATTACTGGGTTCTCGCTCTCAGACACGCCGGTCTCTCTCCTATCTCGCTGCTCCGGATCGTTCGTTTGCGTCAGCCCGCGGCTGCCGCGTCACACTCAGGACATCGGCCCCAGTAGACGACCTCGGCCTCGTCGATCGCGAAGCCCTGGTCGTCGGATGCGGTCAAGCACGGCGTATTGCCGACGGCGCAGTCGACGTCGGCGATGTCACCGCACGATCGGCACACGACGTGGTGGTGGTTGTCGCCGACGCGCGCCTCGTAGCGCGCCACCGAGCCGGCCGGCACGATACGTCGCACGAGTCCCGCGTCGGTCAGTGCGCGCAGTACGTCGTACACCGCCTGCCGGGACACCCCCCCGAAATCCGCCCGCACGGCACCGCTGATCGCATCGGTGTCGGCGTGCGGATGACCGTGCACCGCGGCCAGCACCGCCAGCCGAGGACGCGTCACGCGCAGATCGGCGCGACGCAACATGTCCTCGTACTCCGCCACCGCCGGCACGCTGCCTAGTCTGGTCCGCTTTCCTGGACTCAGTCAAGACCAGCCACCTGGCTGGGGGTCGTTGCGCCACGGCCCACAGCGCGGTTTGGTGACGACATGGATGGTCAGGACACCGAAGACCTGCCGGAGCATGTACTCACCAACCGCGAGGTGTGGGACACCGTTTTTAGCCCGTGGTACGGCGCCCGCGCGAGGCAGCAGTGGGCATCCGAGCCGCACTGGGGAACCTGGGCGGTACCGCAGACCGACGTGCCGTTCCTGCCGGCAGACCTTGCCGGCAAGGACCTGATCGAGCTGGGCTGCGGTACGGCGTACGTGTCCGCGTGGTCGGCCCGGGCCGGCGCCCGGCCGATCGGGATCGACAACTCCGCGCAGCAACTGGCGACCGCCCGCGCCATGCAGGCGGAGTTCGACCTCACGTTCCCGCTCGTGCACGGCAACGCCGAGCAGACTCCGTTTCCGGATGCCAGCTTCGACGTGGCGGTGAGCGAGTACGGCGCATCCATGTGGTGCGACCCGTACCGCTGGATCCCGGAGACTGCCCGACTGCTCAGACCCGGCGGGGAGCTCGTCTTCAGCAGCTTCTCGGTCCTGCTGACCCTGTGTCTCGGGCGCGAGGATCCCGCCGGGACGACCCTCCGCAAGGATCAGCGCGGGTTGTTCCGCATCGACGAGGGCGACGGTCAGGTCTGTTTCTGCCTGCCGCACGGCCCACTGATGCGGCTGTTGCGCCGGTCGGGATTCTTGGTGGAGGACCTGATCGAGGTCTACGCACAAGAGGGAGGGCCAGTGGATATCGACTACGTCGAGCGCGACTGGGGGCAGCGCTGGCCGGCCGAAGAAATCTGGAAGGCCCGCCTCGAGCACCCCGCCTCGCGCTCAACTTCCTGACGACGATCGGCCCACGATCTGCAGGAGCGACCGTGCCGGATCGGTGAGAGTGGCGGCGGACGGCCAGATGGCACGGAAGCTCCGACGTAACGCGATTCCGGCGACGGGGACGGTGACCAGCCGACGATCGGCGAGCTCTGCGGCCACCGCGAGCCGGCTCAGCACGGCCGGCGCCTCGCCCGCGGCGACCGCCGCCTTGATCGCCGTCGTCGATGCCAGCTCCAGGGCCGGCGCGGTGTGCGGTCGGTTCAGCAGCCGCTCGAGGACCTCCCGCGTGCCCGACCCCTCCTCGCGAAGCACCAAGGGAGTTTCCGCCAGCTCGGACACCGTCACCGGCCGTCGGCGGCGGGCCCATTTGTGACCGGGCGCCACCACGACCACCAACTCGTCCGCTCCGACCGTCCGGGACCGCAGGCCCCGCGGCGCCCGGGAACCCTCAACGAAGCCGAGTTCGACCTGCCGGTTGATCACCAGATCGGCGACCTGGGCGGAATTGCCGACCTGCAAGGCGACCGCCACTGACGGCAGCATCGCGTGCAGGCCGACCAGCCAACCGGGGACCAGATACTCGGCCACGGTCATCGAGGCGGCGATCCGCAACCGACCCGCCCGCTCGCTGCGGAGCGCGGCGGCGCCCGCGAGCAGGCCCTGCACCGCCTCCGCCACCGGCCGGGCCCAGTCCACCACCGCGACCCCGTCCGGCGTCAGCCGCGATCCGGTGGTCGACCGCTCCAGCAGGGTCAGGCCCAGCCGCCGTTCCAACGAACGCAGCCGCATGCTCACCGCGGGCTGGCTGATCCCGTGCGCCCGCGCGGCCTGGCCAAGGCTTCCCGTCTCGGCCACCGAGATGAGCAGATCCAACGCGCCGAGCTCGGGCGTTCCCGCCGGTAGAGGCATAAGTGAATGTTAGGACGCCATACGCAAAGTGTGACTACCCGATCGGGCCGAGCTCGCCGACGCTGAAGGACGGGAAGCGAGACGAGGAGGACCGATGCCCACTGCGGTGCACCCACACCCGGAGGCCCCGCATCCGCGGGACGCGGCGAGCGACTCGCAGCCGGTCGACGCCGCAGCCCGGCGGGTCGCCGCCCTGCTGCCGGGGATCGGCCTCAGCCTGGCGATCGCGGTCGTCGCGACGATCCTCGGCCGGGTCGAGCCAATCATCGGTAGCCCGGTCTTCGGCGTCGTGCTCGGGATGGTCGCCGCCGCCGTGCTGCGCCCCGGAACCACCCTCCGGCCCGGGATCGGGTTCACCGGCAAGCACGTCCTGCAGGCGTCCATCGTCGTACTCGGCACGGGGCTGTCGCTGGTCGAGGTCGTGCACACCGGTGTCTCGTCGCTGCCGGTCATGCTGGGCACACTGGCTCTCGCCGGCGGCGCCACCGTGGTGTTCGGTCGGCTGCTGCACGTCGACGGCAACCTGCGGATGCTCATCGGCGTCGGCACCGGTGTCTGCGGTGCCTCGGCGATCGCGGCGGTGACGGCGGTGGTCGGCGCGATCGAGGTCGACGTCGCCTATGCGATCTCCACGATCTTCGCGTTCAACGTCGCGGCGGTCCTGCTGTTTCCGGCGCTCGGGCACCTGTTGGGCCTGTCCCAGCATGCCTTCGGGCTGTGGGCCGGAACCGCCATCAACGACACCTCGTCGGTGGTGGCCGCCGCGTACACCTACGGGACTGCCGCCGGTGCCTACGGAGTGGTGATCAAGCTGACCCGCAGCTTGATGATCGTCCCGGTCTGCCTCGGCCTGGCGGCCCAGCAACTGCGCCGCCGCCGCCACGGCACCGGTACCTCGGTGGCGACGAGCATGCCGTGGCTGAAGGTCTTTCCCTGGTTCATCGTCTACTTCCTGCTCGCCGCGGCGGCCAACACGATGGGTCTGGTGCCGCACGGTTGGCATTCGCTACTCGCCGCTCTCGCGACCTTCCTGATCACCGTGGCGTTGGCCGGGATCGGCCTCTCGGCGCGGTTCGGGTCGATGCGCACCATGGGCGTCCGGCCACTCCTTCTCGGCGCGGCACTCTGGGCGACCGTCGCGGTCGGCAGTCTGGCGATCCAGGGCGCGACCGGCCTGCTGACGTGAGCAGTCAGCGCCAGCCGGATTACGGCGGGATCCCTGCGCCCGAACTCCGGCGGTTAGGCTCGGCGGCATGTCGACGACCGACGAGACAGCAGCCGACTCACCGTTCGTGACCCTCCTGCGCGCGCAGGTGCGGGAGGAGTTCACGGCGCACCAGCAGTACATCGCGCTGGCGGTTTGGTTCGATGCGCACGACCTGCAACGCCTGGCCGCGCACTTCTACCGGCAGGCCCTCGAGGAGCGCAACCACGCGATGATGATCGTGCAGTACATGCTCGACCGGCACATCGAGGTGCCTATCCCCGGCGTTGGAGAGGTCCGCAACGACTTCAGCGAGGTGCGTGAGCTGATCCAGTTGGCACTGGACCAGGAGAAGCGGGTCACGCTGCAGATCGAGGCTCTCTTCAAAGCGGCCCGGGACGACGGCGACTTCGTCGGCGAGCAGTTCGTCCTCTGGTTCCTCAAGGAGCAGGTCGAGGAGGTGGCGGCGATGTCGACGATGCTCACCATCACCGAGCGGGCCGGCGACGACCTGTTCCAGATCGAGGACGTGCTGGCGCGCGAACAGATCGGCGACCGCGGCGCCTCCGACGGCTCGGCTCCGAAGGTCGCGGGCACGTCGGTCTAGCCGCCGGGCAGCCCGCCGCCGCGCGCCAAGTTTCTGCGATCGGCGCGGCCACAAACGTGCCGGATGTGCAATGGTGGTCCGCGCAAAATTGTTGATCACAGGCCGGAGGTGGCGGTGGGCGGGCCGACGTACGAACACTTCGACGGCACCGAGGGCAACGTCGTCCACCGGGTCTGGCCGGCCGAGGAGCCGCGTCGGATCGTGGCCGTGGCGCACGGCTACGGCGAGCACATCGGCCGCTACGAATACCTCGCCGAGACCCTCACCTCTGATCACGGCGTCGTCTGTGGCCCGGACCATCTCGGCCACGGTCGCAGCGACGGTGAGCGCGCGCTGGTCACCGACTTCGAGCACCTCGTCGACGACCTGCACACCGTGATCGAGCGGGTGGAATCGGCGTACCCCGGACTTCCGACCGTCCTGGTCGGGCACTCGCTCGGGGGGCTGGTCGCGGCGCGGTACGCCCAGCGTCATGCCGATGAGCTCGCAGGTCTGGTGCTCTCCGCACCCGTCGTCGGAAGTTGGAAGACCAGCACCGACCTCCTCGCCCTCACCGAACTGCCGGACGAGCCGCTCGACACCAGCACGCTGTCCCGCGACCCGGCGGTGGCGGCGTCCTACGAGGCGGATCCGATGGTCTACCACGGGCCGTTCAAGCAGCAGACGCTCCGGGCGATCGCCGGCACCCTGCACGTGGTGAACTCCGGCCCGGGACTCGGGGATCTGCCGACCCTGTGGCTGCACGGCCAGGACGACGAGCTCGTTCCGCTCGTCGAGTCGACCGCGGGCATCGAGACCCTCGCGCCACAGGACCTCACCACCCGGATCTACCGCGGCGCCAGGCACGAGGTCTTCAACGAGACCAACCGCGACGAGGTCGCGCGCGACACCATCCAGTTCATCAACCGCGTCACCGCCTAGCGCG
>DASXJE010000303.1 GCA_036497565.1 Mycobacteriales bacterium | reverse complement strand
GTGCGGGGTCACCGTGCCGGCCTCGAGCGCCAGTGCCGGCCGGGTGCAGCTCCGGGCGATGGGCGGCCCCCCGCCGTGGTGCCGCAGGGTCTGGATACCGCCCGCGACGGCCAGGAGCACGAGGAAGACCAGCAGCCAGATTGTCGGCCGCCGGTAGCGCGGCTGGTCGTCGCGGGCCAGGGCCTGCTCGTTGCCGATATCGCGGTCGATGGACCGCTGGTGCCGCTTGTTGGCCGCGACCAGCTCGGGGTCGCGACCCCGACTCCGGCGCGGAGGCATGCTCACCGGCTCAGTCTGTCATTCGGGCGGTGCCTGCATCGACCGCTGGAGCAGCTGGGCGACGTCGAGCACCTGCACGTCCTCCCGGGCCTCACCCGACGCCTGCTTGGCGGTGACCGCGTCCGAGAGCATCACCAGGCAGTAGGGGCAGGCGGTGGACACCACGTCCGGGTCGAGTCCGAGGGCCTCGTCGACCCGCTCGACGTTGATCCGCTTCCCGATCCGTTCCTCCATCCACATCCGCGCACCACCGGCGCCGCAGCAGAAGCCGCGCTCCTTGCACCGGTGCATCTCCTGGCTGGTCAGCCCGGGGATTCCCTCGAGGACGTCCCGCGGCGGTGTGTAGACCTTGTTGTGCCGGCCGAGGTAGCACGGGTCGTGGTAGGTCACCGAGGCGTCGACCGGCTGCACCGGGGTCAGGCGGCCCTCGGCGACCAGCCGGGCGAGCAGCTGGGTGTGGTGTACGACGTCGTACTCGGCGCCGAGCTGCGGGTATTCGTTGGCGATGGTGTTGAAGCAGTGCGGGCAGGTCGCGACGATCTTCTTCGGCTTGGCCTCGGCGAGCGTCTCGACGTTCTGCTGGGCCAGCATCTGGTAGACGAATTCGTTGCCCAGCCGGCGGGCCGGGTCGCCGGTGCAGTTTTCCGCCGACCCGAGGATGGCGAACTCGACCCCCGCGGTGTGCAGGAGTTCGGCGACGGCGCGGGTGGTCCGCTTCGCCCGGTCCTCGAGCGCCCCGGCGCAGCCGACCCAGAAGAGGTACTCGACGTCGTCGGGGATCTCGCCCTCCACCCGGCGTACGTCGAAGGACAACCCCTCGGTCCACTCCTCACGGGCGGTGGCGTTCATGCCCCAGGGGTTTCCCTTGTTCTCCAGGTTCTTCAGCATCACCCCCGCCTCGGACGGGAACGACGACTCGATCAGCACCTGGTAGCGGCGCATGTCGACGATGTGGTCGACGTGCTCGATGTCGACCGGGCACTGCTCGACGCACGCGCCGCACGTGGTGCACGACCAGAGCACGTCGGGGTCGATGACCCCGCCCTCCTCCGCGGTGCCGACGAGCGGGCGGACGGCCTGCTCGGGCCCGGAGCCCGTCACCCGGGCGAACCCCGACTCGGGCACGTGCGGCGCGCCGTCGGCGGTGATCTCGACCGAGCCCTCTTCCGGCCGCGGCTTTTCGTCCAGCAGGTACGGCGCCTTGGCGAAGAGGTGATCCCGCAGGTCCATGATCACCAGCTTGGGTGACAGCGGCTTGCCGGTGTTCCAGGCCGGGCACTGGCTCTGGCAGCGGCCGCACTCGGTGCAGGTCGCGAAGTCGAGCATCCCCTTCCAGGTGAAGTCCTCCACCGCGCCGCGGCCGAAGACGTCGTCCTCGCCCGGGTCCTCGAAGTCG
Organism: Mycobacteriales bacterium; assembly: GCA_036497565.1. Lineage (NCBI taxonomy): Bacteria > Bacillati > Actinomycetota > Actinomycetes > Mycobacteriales > Mycobacteriales bacterium. The sequence goes on along the minus strand of DASXJE010000303.1, from coordinate 1,733 downwards.
ATAGGCGTCCCCTTGGACTCCATCGGCAGCAGCGGGCCGAGCGCGTCCGGCAGCCGCTTGGTGCTGACGTTGAGCGGCGCGATCCCGATGTGCAGGTGCTTGGAGTAGAGGACGAAGACCAGGAAGCCCACGACGACCGCGATCTGGGCGAGGATGAACGTCGTCTCCAGGACGCCGTTGACCGTCGTACCCAGCGGATGCAGGGCTTTGCCGACCAGCCAGGACGCGAACGGCCAGCGGCTCCCGCCGTAGGGGAAGTGCCCGGTCGCGGCCTGCGCGCCGCGATAGAGCAGCAGGGTCACGATCACCGCGGTGATCATCGCGAGGACACCCCAGGCGGCGCCCGTGTGGGAGCCGTAGAAGCGCGACTCCCGCTGACGGCGCTCCGGCGCCTGCCGCACCCGGATGGTCGCGAAGACCGCGACGGCGACCAGTACGGCGACCGCGAAGAAGTCCTCGAGGAAGCCCAGCGCCCGGCCCCGACCGAACCACCAGAAGGCGAAGTCGCGGCTGAACAGCGCGCCGTAGGCCTCGACGATCGTGAGGGACAGGATGACGAAGCCCCAGAAGGTGAAGAAGTGCGCCGCACCGGGCACGGACCACTTCAGCAGCCGCTCCTGGCCGAACACCTCGCCGACCTGAGCGCGGAGGCGGGCCGGCAGGTCGTCGGTCCGGCCGTGCTGCGGCTGGCCGGACCGGATCAGGCGGTACAACCACCAGGCGCGGCGGCCGGCCACCGCGAACGCGATCACCGTCAGGGCGAGGCCGATGGCGAGGCGAATGACCACGGTCAGTCCGGCGGGCAGGTCGGCATGCCCGGCACGCTACCGCCGGTGCGGGCCCGACCCCCGCTGCCCCCGGCCGAAACGCACTACTAGTGCGCCTGTTCGGCGGCCCGGGTCGCGGCGCAACAGGAGAATGGGCCGGGTGACCGACTACCCGGCTCGGCCCAAGGGCTGGTCCACGGTCGGTCGGCGGACCGTCGGGCCGTTCACGGTCGGGATGTCCTACCGGCGACCCGACGGACGGATCGTCAGGTGGTCGTCGCGCGCCCACCGCAAGCACTTCTCCCGGTTGTCCCGGCCCGCGGCGCTGCACGAGGGCGTCCTCTGGGCGCCGCACCGGGCGTCGTGGTGGATCGGCGTGCTGTTCGCGATCGGTTCGCTGTGCTTCCTCATCGCGCCGCTGCCCGCGTTTGTCCGGCTGGTCGGCGAGCAGGCTGACGGCGCCGTCTTCTTCGTCGGCTCACTGTTCTTCACCAGCGCGGCGGCGCTGCAGTGGCTCGAGACGATCAACGCCGACGCCGGGCCCGGCGCCGGTCACAAGCGCCGAATCCGGCTGGTCACCTGGGAGCCGCGGCGGGTCGACTGGTGGAGCAGCGTCGTTCAGCTCCTGGGCACGCTCTTCTTCAACGTCACGACCCTGCGGGCGTTGACGACCGCGGTCTCCTCGTCGAGCTACAACCAGCACGTCTGGCGACCCGACCTGTTCGGGTCGGTCTGCTTTCTCGTCTCCGGCTACCTCGCGTACGTCGAGGTCACCGGCGGCCTGCTGCGCCGCCGTCCCCGGCGCACGCTGGAGACCGGGATCGTCGGGGTCAATCTCCTGGGCTGCGTGTGCTTCATGGTCGCCGGGGTGGCGTCGTATGTCATCCCGTCCAGCACCGGCGTCGTGAGCGTGACGGCGGTCAACGTCGGCACCTCGCTCGGAGCCCTCTGCTTCCTGGTCGGCGC
>DASXJE010000302.1 GCA_036497565.1 Mycobacteriales bacterium | reverse complement strand
CGGGCGTCGTAATAGGCGAAGTAGCCACCGCCGCCGATGCCGGCGACGTAGGGATCGGTGACGCCCAGCGTGGAGGCGACCGCGACGGCGGCGTCCGCGGCGTTGCCTCCGTGGCGCAGCACCGACAGCCCCGCCCGCGTCGCGTCCGGGCTGTCCGACACGACCGCGCCACCCGTGCCGGTGGCCACGTGCTCGACCGGTGGTGCGGCCGACGGGTGCGCCGACGCCGGGAGTCCGACAGCGACGCCGGCCGTCGCGAGCGCGAGGGTCAGCGGAACGGCGAGCCAGGCACGACGGCTGCGGGGCATGCAGACTCCTTCGCAGGACTAACGGTCGCCCGGCAGTCTTGCACCGTCGTACCTGCCCCGCATCTCGCCCCTAGTCGACCGCCCGCCGGAGGAAGCCACGGACCCCGACGTAGGTGAAGAGGATCAGGAACCCGATGAGTACGACGATGCAGATCCACGGCTTGATGTGCGGGATGGACGGCACCAGAGCGGCGCGCATGCTCTCGCTCACGTAGGTCAGCGGGTTGAGGGCCGTGACCCACTGGAACCACTCCAGCTTGTTCAGCGACGGCCACGGGTACTGCGTGCAGCCGGTGAAGAGCAGCGGGGTGAGGATCACCGCGAAAATGATGTTGATGCGCTCCGGCGGTACCAGGGTGCCGAGGCACATGCCCAACGCCGAGCCGGTCAGTGCCCCGAGGACGAGGCCCACGATCAGCAGCGGGATCCCGGACGGCCGCCAGGGGATCGAGCCGAGTACGCCGACCCCGATCGGAAACATCACCGCGGCGGCCACCAACGCCCGGGCGGTCGCGAAGATGATCTTCTCGATGGCGACCAGGCCGACCGGCAACGGCGCCAGCAGCCGGTCCTCGATCTCCTTCGTGAAGCTGAAGTCGAGTACCAGCGGGAACGACGTCGACTGCAGCGCAGTGAGCACCGCGGTCAGCGCGACGATGCCGGGGAAGAGCAGCTCGGCGAAGTTGCCCCGGGCGTAGCCGATGCTGGTCAGGATCTTCCCGAAGACGAAGAGCATGAACAGCGGCTGCAGCACGACCTGCGCGAAGAAGACCGGCAGCTCGCGCGACGTGACGTAGAGGTCGCGCCGCAGGATCGCCCAGAGCGCGCGGGCGGCTGCGGTGGAGTTGGCCCGTTCCGGGGGTGGTTCGGCGCGGCTGACCGGTCGGGTCTGCGGTGTCGCCGCCGTCGTCACGGGCCCGCTCATCGGAGCATCCTTCCGGTGAAGTGGATGAAGACGTCCTCGAGGCTCGGCTTACCGATCGTCACGTCGGACAGGGTTGCGGCGTGCTCGCCGAGCAGCGTCGCCACCGGCGCGACGAGCGGTGGCGCCTCGCCGCTGACGTAGAGCCGGAGCCGCAGGTCCTCACCGGGGGGGCCGGCGGCCTCCTTGATGGGCTCGACCCGTTCGACGTCGGTGAGCCCGGCGAGCGCGTCGATCAGCTCGTCCGGCGGCACGCCGTCCGGCGGGAGCAGCGTCACGTCGAGCGTGGTGCTGCCGGGCAGCGACCGGGTCAGCGCGGTCGGGGTGTCCAGCGCCAGCAGCGTGCCGTGGTCCATGATCCCGACCCGGTCGGCCAGGGCGTCGGCCTCGTCCATGTCGTGCGTGGTGAGCACGATCGTGACGCCCCGGGCCTTGAGGTCGCGGATCCGGTCCCAGACGAAGAGCCGGGCCGCGGGGTCGAGGCCGGTCGACGGTTCGTCGAGGAACAGCACGTCCGGCGCGTGCATCAGCGCCCGGGCGATCATCACCCGCTGCTCCTGGCCGCCGGAGAACCGCGCCGGCTTGTCGTTCGCGCGCTCGGACAGGCCGAACTCCTCCAGCAGTTCGTCCGCCCGCGGGCCGCGCTCGCGGGCCGGCGTGCCGTGGTAGGCGGCGTGGAAGAGCAGGTTCTGCCGGATCGAGACCGACCGGTCGAGGTTGTTGCGCTGCGGTACGACGGCCAGCCGCCGGCGGGCGCCCACGGGATCGCGGCTGACGTCGATGCCGGAAACCCGGGCGGCCCCGCTGGTCAGCCGCACCCGGGTGGTGAGCACGCCGACCGTGGTTGTCTTGCCGGCGCCGTTCGGTCCGAGCAGACCGAAGATCTCGCCGGGCAGCACGGTGAACGACACCCCGTCGACCGCGTTCGTGGTGGCCTTCGGGTAGCGCTTGACGAGCGCCTCGACCTCGACGGCCGGGATGGTCGCCGTCCGTTCGGTCGGTGCGGCGAGCTCTGTGGTCACGGTCCCTCCGAAGTCGTGGGCGAGAGGCGCTGAGCGGCGGTGCTGTGCTTGGGGCCTTCGAGGTTGGTGATCAGGCCGACGAGGTAGCGCCGTACGACGGCCGCCTCGTCGTCGGTCAGGCCGCCGGAGATGGGGCCGAATTCGCTGCTCAGGTCGGCTCCGGCCGCGCTGACCCGCTCCTTGCCGGCCCGGGTGAGGGCCAGCCGCACGATGCGCCGATCGCTGTCGTCGGGGTGCCGCGTGACCAGGCCCTCCTCGACCAACGAGTCGACGACGCCGGTCAGGGTGCCGGCGGACACCCAGCAGCGTCGGGCGGCCTCGCGGTGGGTCAGGTCGTTCTCCGCGGAGAGCGCGAAGAGGAGGATCATGCCCGAGGTCGCGAGCCCGTGCTGCTCGAGCACCCGGCGCCAGCTGCTGCTCAGGAGCCCGCCGGCGATCGCGACCAGCCGCGGGAGCGGCGAGTCGTTCAGCCGCTCGATCTGGTCGGCATCGAGGTCCACGACCAACATTGTTCGACCAAGAACAGTTCGGAGTCAAACAATTTCTCCGCGGGCCCGCGGGCCCGCGGGCGGCGGTCCGCTCCGTCGCCGTACGCTGTCCGCGCCATGAGCACACCGCCCGCCACACCGCCGCGAGGCAACGGCCGCGCGCTTCCCACGAGCGCGTCGTACTCGATCACGGTGCGCCTGGTCACCGATCCGGATCCCGCGGTGGTGGGCCGGGTGGCGACGGCGATCGGGCACGCCGGCGGCGTGGTGACCGCGATCGACGTGGCCGAGTCGAGGCACGACCGGCTCGTGATCGACGTGACCTGTTCGGCGACCAACGGCGAGCACGCCGACGAGATCGTCGCGGCGCTCCGCGACGTTGCCGGGGCCACCGTCCACAAGGTCAGCGACCGCACCTTCCTCCTTCACATCGGCGGGAAGATCGAGGTGGCCTCCAAGGTGCCGCTGCGGACCCGCGACGACATGTCGATGGCCTACACCCCCGGCGTGGCCCGGGTCGCCCTGGCGCTGGCCGAACACCCCGAGGACGTCCGGCGGCTCACCGTCAAGGGCAACAGCGTGGCGGTTGTGACCGACGGCACCGCGGTGCTCGGCCTGGGCAACCTCGGCCCGGGCGCCGCCCTGCCGGTGATGGAGGGCAAGGCCGCGCTCTTCAAGCGGTTCGCCGGGATCGACGCGTGGCCGATCTGCCTCGACACCACTGACGTCGACGAGATCGTTCGGACCGTCGAGCTGATCTCTCCCGGCTTCGGCGGGGTCAACCTGGAGGACATCTCCGCGCCGCGCTGCTTCGAGATCGAGCGTCGCCTGCGTGACCGGCTCGACATCCCGGTGTTCCACGACGACCAGCACGGTACGGCGATCGTGGTGCTCGCCGCGCTGACCAACGCGCTGCGTTGCGTGGAGAAGGTGCTCTCCGACGTCAAGATCGTGGTGGCCGGGGGCGGCGCCGCCGGGACGGCGATCGTCACGCTGCTGCTCGCCGCCGGCGCGAAACACCTGCTGGTGTGGGACCGGGAAGGCATTCTCTCCCCGGACGACGACCGGCTGTCGCCGGACAAGCGCGCGCTCGCCGCGGCGACCAATCCCGCAGGCCGGACCGGCGGCCTCGACGTCGCCCTGGACGGTGCCGACGTCTTCATCGGCGTCAGCGCCGCCGACATCCTGCCGGCCGAATACCTCTATCGGATGGCCGAGCACGCGATCGTCTTCGCGCTCGCCAACCCCGATCCCGAGGTCAACATGGACGCGGCCCGCGAGGTGGCGGCGGTCGTCGCGTCCGGGCGCAGCGACTATCCGAACCAGATCAACAATGTGCTCGCCTTCCCCGGCGTGTTCCGTGGTCTGCTCGACGCGCGCGCCCACGACATCACGGCCGAGATGATGCTCAGCGCCGCCGATGCCCTGGCCCACGTGGTCACCGACGAGCAACTCAACCCGTACTACATCGTGCCGAGCGTCTTCGACCCTCAGGTCACGGCGGCCGTCGCCGCCGCGGTCGCCGCCGCCGCGGCTGATGTCGCGCCGCAGCCGCCGGGATCGAGCGAGGAAGGTCTCGGCGAGGACTGGCCGACCCGCTGAAATCGGTCCCGCCGGCCTCGCAGAAGGTGCCTAGACTCGTCAACCAGTCGCGTCGTCCATTATCCGTGATCCCGCTGGAGGCCACCGTGACCCGCGCGCTCGACGTTCCTCGCGTCCTCGACGACAAGGAGGTCGACCAGTTCTGGGAGCAGGGCTATCTCCTGGTGCGCGGCGTCCTGTCCCGGGATGAGGCCGAGCACTACCGCCGGGTGATCACCGACCTGATCCCCCGCGACCTCTCCATCCCGCCGCACTGGCACGTCGCCGACGGTCGCATCAAGCCGATGCGCACCGAGCACGACCAGACCTACGACATTCCGGAGCTGCTGCCGCTCTTCGGCAACGAGCGTCTTTACGCCGTCGCCGCGCAGCTGCTCGAGAGCCCGCGGCTGCGGGTCTTCGACGGCTCCCTCGGAGTCACCCTGCGCAACGACGCGTCGCGGGACCGCGCGTTGAGCCAGACCCTGCACATCGACGCCTCGGTGCCCGCCACCCGCGACAACTTCCTCTTCTCCCTCGAAGAGGTGCAGCTCGGTGGCTGCTTCTACTTCACCGACGTGCTCCCCGACGGCGGCGGCATCCACGTCGTACCGGGTGGGCACCGGCGGGTCGAGGAGGAGGCCCGGGCCGACGCCAAGGGCCGGCACCTGCACACCGACTGGAAGAGGATCACCCACATGGACAGCGTCGAGGTCACCGGCGAGGCCGGGGACTTCGCGTTGGTGCACCACCTCATGCCGCACGGAGCCTCGCACAACCGTCGTACGCAGGCCCGGGTCGCGCAGTTCCAGCGCTACGTCCGCACCGACCACCCGCACGGCGTAGGTGAGCCGGATGACCCGGCGCGCTACAACGACCTGCAGCTGGCCGCGATGTCCCCGCTCACCCGGCAGCTGCTCGGCATCGATCCCTGGTAGCCGTCGGCGCTCTGTCCGCAGCCAACCTCAGGTGCCACAACTCTCACCCGGCTGGAGCTCACGGTCGTCGTCCGCGAGCGGTAGCTGCCGCAAGATGCCGTAGGAGGAGACTGAAATCCGTCATAATTCCCAGGTGACGACGAAATCGGCGACCGCGCCCGACATTGACCTCGCCTCCCGCCGGCGTTGGAAGCGGGCGGTCGCCCTCGTGTACTACCTCGGCCTGTGCCTGCTGCTCGGGCTCATCATCAGCAAGACGCTGACCGACATCATTCCCGGCACGGTCGGCAAGCACATCGGCTACGACAGCGAAGGCTACGTGCTGGCGCTGATCCTGCCGCTGTGGATCGAATTCGTGCGGCCGCGTATCGCCGGGCGGAGCAGCGAGTGGATCGTCACCGGCGCCGGCGCTCTGGTGATGTTCGGGTTGTTCCTGTGGTTCTACAACTCCAACATCCTGAGCACCGTCAAGACGCTGAACGAGACGCTTTTCGCTCTCGCTTTCCTGATCCCCTACGTCCAGTTCATCCGGCGGCCGTCGAAGTATGTCGCCGGGGGCTGCGCGCTCGCCGTCTTCATCCTCCTGCTCATCTTCGACCACACCTCGCTGGTGCGGTTCCCGACCAACCTGGCCGAGGGCGTCGTGATGATGATCCTGGCGCCGATCGCCTTCGACATCACCGACCGCGGCATCCTGACCCCCGACCGGCCCAGCCCACTGCGGGTCCGGCAGGCCTGGTGGGCGCTACTCGTCATCCTGCCGCTGCTGTTCATCGCCCTGCATCACGCGCACTTCGGCGGCACTCTCGGAGATGCGGTGCGATACGCGGTTCGTCCGCAGGAAGCTTTCGTCGGCATGTTCGGACTCGAGATCTACTTCGCCATCCGCATGTCGCGCTGGCTGAACCCGCGAAGTTAGTGCGACCAGTCGGCGCTGCGGACCTCGCGCAGAGCCGACCTGCGCTCGTCACCGGTGAGCCGATCGAGGAAGACCCCGCCGCGCAAATGATCCGTCTCGTGCTGCAGGCACCGCGCGAGGTAGCCGTCACCCTGCACGCGCACCGGCTCGCCGTGCAGATCGACGCCTTCGACGACCGCGTGCGCCTGGCGCTCGGCGTCGAAGAACAGATGCGGCACCGACAGGCAGCCCTCGGGGTCGGTACGCGGGCCGCCGTCCGCCACGACGCTCGTCGGGTTGATCACGTGGCCGACATGCTTGCGACCTGATTCGTCGGCGCAGTCGAAGACGAAGATCGAAAGTCCGACGCCGATCTGATTGGCCGCGAGTCCGGCGCCGTCGGCGGCGTACATCGACGCGAACATGTCGTCGACCAGGCGCTCGAGCTCCGGATCGAAGGACGTGACCGGGTCGGTGGAGGTTCGCAGGACCGGGTCGCCGAGCAGCCGGATCGGACGCACGGTGCCGCGCTTGCGGCGGGGTCGAGGTATCGCCATCAGTGGCGGTGGGTGCCGGACCAGGTCCAGGCGTAGGCGGGATCTTCGCAGCCGAAGCCGGCGTCGCAGATGTCCAGCGGCCGGAACGTGTCGACCATGACCGCCAACTCGTCGAAGAACGTCGCGCCGATCGCGCGCTCCGCCGAGCCCGGCTGCGGACCGTGGGTGAAGCCGCTGGGGTGCAGGGAGATCGAGCCCTGCTCGATGCCCGCGCCCTTGCGCGCCTCGTAGTTGCCGCCGCAGTAGAACATCACCTCGTCGGAATCGACGTTGGCGTGGTTGTAGGGCACCGGGATGGATCCCTCGTGGTAGTCGACCTTGCGGGGGACGAAGTTGCAGATGACGAAGTTTGATCCCTCGAACACCTGATGGACGGGCGGCGGCTGGTGCACCCGTCCGGTGATCGGTTCGAAGTCGGCGACATTGAAGGCGTAAGGATAGAGGCAGCCGTCCCAGCCGACCACGTCGAACGGGTGGTGGGCATAGGTCAGCCTGGTCCAGCCCTGCCGGTGCTGCACGAGGACGTCGACCTCCTCGCCGTCGAGCTGCAGCGGCTCGGTGGGGGCACGCAGGTCGCGCTCGCAGTACGGCGAGAACTCGTTGAACTGGCCCTTGGCGGTCAGGTAGCGCTTCGGCGGCGAGATGTGCCCGCTCGCCTCGACGACGTAGGTGCGCAGCGGCGCAGCGCCGGTCGGCAGCAGCCGGTAGGTGGTCGACGTCGGGACGATGATGTAGTCGCCCTGCCCGATGTCGAAGCCGCCGAAGACCGACTCGAACCGGCCCGCGCCGGACTCGATGTAGATGCACTC
>DASXJE010000301.1 GCA_036497565.1 Mycobacteriales bacterium | reverse complement strand
AGCGCCTCGTCCAAGCCCCAGTTGCCACCCATCGCGAGGATCGGCTGACCGTTGACGGTGAGCGCGAGGCTGTCGATCAACGTACCGGACGGATCGGTGCGCGGCACGCTGTACTCGATACGCCGCACACCGAAGCGCACGGAGCGCTCGTCGGATACCATCTGGCCCGTCTCGACTTGCACCGTGAGCTGGTACAGGTGCGGGGTGCCGTATCCGTTGGGCCACCACAAGTGAGGCTTGTTCAGCCGGAGTTGAGGAACATCAGCTGGCGTGAGCGTAACCGACGAGCTGCCGGCCGGCACGGTGATCGGATGCTGGAAGGAGGTTCCCCCGATGTCTCCCGTGACCGTGACAGCTTGGTCGGTGCTGGCCGCATTGTCGAACGTGAGGCCGAGAGCGACGTCGGCGGTACTCAGGTCGTCGGACAGGGTCGGGTCGACATGCACGTCGGTGAGCCGGATCGGCCCGGTCGTCGACCAGCGCACCGGCTGCCAGATGCCAAGGTCCCGGTCGGAGATGGTGGGCAACCAGTCCCAGCCGGCTGTGCAGAAGAACGTCGGGCCGTTCTCCAGCGTGATCCCGGTCGGGCCGCCGTTGCGCCCCCCGCGGGTCACGCCGCTGGCGTAGCTCGGGAGCGACGGACCCTCGGAGAAGTCCAACTTATGCACGAGCACCGCGAGATGGGCCATACCTTTAGCTTGCGCTACGACATCGGTCACGTCGAAGACGCCTCGGATGAACGCACCTTCCATCGACCCGACCTGCGAACCGTTGAGCCAGATGTCGGCGAGGTAGTTGACCCCATCGAAGTGGAGCCAGAACCGCTGCCCGTCGACTAGCTGCGGGACGTGGAAGCTCGTCCGGTACCAGTAGTTGGTGTCTTTGAGGGTGTCCGGGACGGTGTCGGTAACGATGTGCCGGTACAGCGGATCGGGAAACATCCCGTTGGCGATCATGCTGGTGAGCGGGGTGCCGGGCACCACCGCGGGCTGCAGACCGGAGACCTTCGCGGCACTTGACAGGATCGGGCCGGTCAGGCCGTCAGCGTCCGCGGCAGCGAACGTCCACCCGTCGGCGATCTCCTGCTCGCCCACGACGCTCTGCGCGTCCGGGGCAGCCTTCGCGGCCAGGGGACGAGCGGCCGCCCCGAGCAGGCCACCGCCAATCACGACTACCCCGGTAGACAAGAACTGCCTGCGATCAAGGTTGGGCATATGTCCTCTTTTCGGAGGGGCGAGACCCGACAACGTCCTCTCGGCGACACCACTGCCCCGACGTGGTGGGCCGCCGTCCTGCCACTCCGGATACTCGACAACTGTCTAACAACGTTGTCAACAATTTTCTACCTATCTCTACACATCCTGTCAAGACGTACAACAAAGCCCCGATTTCGGGGATGCACTGCAGGTCCGTGAGGCCGCCGAAGCTGCGCTGATCCGGCCGAGCCGGTAGCCGGACAGTATTCGGGTCGACGTGCAGCGCGGCTGCGGCGCGGATGACCTTCATGCTGGCGTCCGCGAAGGCGTTGATGGTCTCGATCGTCATCTGGCGCTCGTAGTCGGCAAGCGCGAAGAGACGCGCCTCCTTCTGACGGATGCCTTCGAGATGGGCAAGGAGATGGCGGAGGCGGACGGCCTCACCATCGGCACGCTGATCGTCGATGACGACGTCGCGGTCAAGGACTCGACGTACACGGTCGGACGCCGCGGGGTCGCGGGCAACTTCTTCGTGATCAAGGCGGTAGGCGCGGCCGCTGAGCAGGATGCCGACCTCGACGAGCTGCTGCGGATCGGCAACAAGGTCAACGCGGTCACCAGGACGATGGGAATGGCCCTGACCTCCTGCACCCCGCCTGCCAAGGGCTCGCCGCTGTTCGAGCTAGGCGCGGATGAGATGGAAATGGGTGTGGGCATCCACGGCGAGCCCGGACGTCGCCGGGAGAAGCTGGCGAGCGCCAACGAGATCGTTGACGAGCTGCTCGAAGCCGTGGTGTCTGACCTGCCGTTCTCCAGC
>DASXJE010000300.1 GCA_036497565.1 Mycobacteriales bacterium | reverse complement strand
ACGAGGGTTGCGCTCGTTGCGGGACTTAACCCAACATCTCACGACACGAGCTGACGACAGCCATGCACCACCTGTGCGCGGCCCTTGCGGACCCGACATCTCTGCCGGATTTCCGCGCATGTCAAACCCAGGTAAGGTTCTTCGCGTTGCATCGAATTAAGCAACATGCTCCGCCGCTTGTGCGGGCCCCCGTCAATTCCTTTGAGTTTTAGCCTTGCGGCCGTACTCCCCAGGCGGGGCGCTTAATGCGTTAGCTGCGGCACGGAGGCCGTGGAAAGGCCCCCACACCTAGCGCCCAACGTTTACGGCGTGGACTACCAGGGTATCTAATCCTGTTCGCTCCCCACGCTTTCGCTCCTCAGCGTCAGTAGTGGCCCAGAGACCCGCCTTCGCCACCGGTGTTCCTCCTGATATCTGCGCATTTCACCGCTACACCAGGAATTCCAGTCTCCCCTACCACACTCCAGCCTGCTCGTATCGACTGCAGGCCCGGGGTTGAGCCCCGGGTTTTCACAGCCGACGTGACAGGCCGCCTACGAGCTCTTTACGCCCAATAATTCCGGACAACGCTTGCACCCTACGTGTTACCGCGGCTGCTGGCACGTAGTTGGCCGGTGCTTCTTCTGCAGGTACCGTCACTTTCGCTTCGTCCCTGCTGAAAGAGGTTTACAACCCGAAGGCCGTCATCCCTCACGCGGCGTCGCTGCGTCAGGCTTTCGCCCATTGCGCAATATTCCCCACTGCTGCCTCCCGTAGGAGTCTGGGCCGTGTCTCAGTCCCAGTGTGGCCGGTCGCCCTCTCAGGCCGGCTACCCGTCGTTGCCTTGGTGGGCCACTACCTCACCAACAAGCTGATAGGCCGCGGGCCCATCCTCAGCCGATAAATCTTTCCACCACAAGGTGATGCCACCTGTGGTCGTAACCGGTATTAGCCCCGGTTTCCCGGAGTTATCCCAGAGCTGAGGGCAGGTTGCCCACGTGTTACTCACCCGTTCGCCGCTAGGGCACCCTCCCGAAAGAGGGGCCTCGCTCGACTTGCATGTGTTAAGCACGCCGCCAGCGTTCGTCCTGAGCCAGGATCAAACTCTCCGTAGATGTCTATGACTTAACCGCCACCCAGAAACCCGAGTGGACGGAGAAGTGACACACGAAGTGCTGCTCGATGAGCAGCATGATCTGCACCGCCGAGCAACGATCTGCTCGCCGGCATTTCAAAGGAACCATCAGTAAGAGCGGCCGGACGGTGTCCGATCACCCCTATGACGGAGTTGTTGTGCTGGCACTAACTTTCGGCACGCTGTTGAGTTCTCAAGGGACGGACGCGCACCATCAACAGCCTTTCGGCGGTCTCCGGGGCAACTGTTTCAGCCTAAGGGTTCGGGCTCAGGGTGTCAAACCCGGCCCAGACGATCCATATTGGTAGCGATCGACCACCATGGCACGGATGCCATCAGGCTACTGCCTGCCGCCTGAACGCTTTCTCGCAGGTGCTCCGAGTGCCGTTCCTGGCGACGAAGGGAACATTACGGTCTCCGGCCGCGCCAGTCAAATCCGGGCTGGAGGGCGGTCTGCGCCGTCGGTTCGCAGGCTGACGCGCGGGCATAGTCGGGCTTTGTTCAGTCGATCAGCCGGGCCGCGTGCCGGCGACCCACCTGCACCACGCGCCCGACCAGGTCGGCCCGGGGCAGGTCGAGGGTGTCGGGTCCCAGCCGGGTCCCGTCGACGCGCACTGCGCCGTCCGCCAGCTGGCGCCGGGCCTGCGACGTCGAGGGCACCAGGCCGGCCGCACGGAGGACGGCGGGCAGGTGCACCGGGTCGCCGTCGGGCAGCCGGACCTCGGGTACGTCGGTCGGGATCTCCCGCCGCTGGAACACCTGGTTGAACGCGGCCTCGGCCTGCTCCGCGGCCGGGTCGGGGTGGTAGAGCGCGACGATGGCCCGGGCGACCTGCCGTTTGGCGGCGTTCGCCCCGGAGCCGCCCTGGGCGATCGCCCGCTCGATCCCGGCCACCTCGTCCGGGCCGAGGTCGGTCGCGAGGGTCGCGTAGCGCGCGACCAGCGGGTCGGGGATCGACATGAGCTTGCCGAACTGTTCGGCCGCCGGCTCGGCGATCGCGACGTAGTTACCGAGGGACTTGCTCATCTTCTGCACGCCGTCGAGACCCTCGAGCAGGGGCAGGGTCAGCACCACCTGCTGCACCTGGCCGTGGGCCCGCTGCAGGTCCCGGCCGACGAGCAGGTTGTAGGTCTGATCGGTGCCGCCGAGCTCGATGTCGGCCTCGATGGCCACCGAGTCGTAACCCTGCAGGAACGGGTAGAGGAACTCCGACAGCGAGATCGGCTGATGCGCGGCGAAGCGCTTGGCGAAGTCGTCCCGCTCGAGCAGCTGCGCCACGGTGAGCACCGCCGTCTCCCTGACGACATCGGCCAGGGTCATGCCGGCCAGCCACTCGCTGTTGCGCCGTACCTCGATGCGGTCCGGGTCGAGGACCCGCATGAGCTGGTCGAGGTAGGTGGCCGAGTTGGCCTCGGTCTGCGCGGCGGTGAGCTGCCTGCGGGTGATCGACTGCCCGCTCGGGTCACCGACCATCCCGGTGAAGTCGCCGACGACCAGGACGACGAGGTGCCCGAGGTCCTGGAACTGGCGCAGCTTGCGCAGCACCACCGCGTGCCCGATCGTCAGCTCGGTGCCGGACGGGTCGATCCCGTGCTTGACCCGCAGCGGTCGGCCCGCGCGGTCGGCTGCGGCAAGCTTTTCGGCCAGCCCGCCCTCCGGCAGGATCTGCGCGGCTCCGGCGGCGAGCCGACGGTGCGCCTCCTCCAGATGGCTGGGCAGGGCGCTCGGGTCGCTCACACATCCTCCTTCATCGCTGCACCGCCGACTGCCGGGCGACGGACGGTCTGCTCCATCACACCAGCCGGCTCGCTGCCGCGTGACCGCGGGCGGGCCGCCGGACGGTACGCCGTGACCGTCGGCTCGGCCGGCAGCCAGAAGCGCCACGGCCAGTCGGCGGCGGCGCGGATCCCGACCCGCGGTCCGGTGCGCACGGCGCGCTCCCCCACGGAGTCCGGACGATGTACCCGGATCGCACCGCCGGCGGAGCACAGATCCGCGCCGGAGTCGGCACCGGTGAGCCCCAGCACGCCGGCGAGCCGGGCCGGGCCACGGGCCAGGTCGCGGTCGACCCGGGCCGCCGGCCTGCGGCTGCGGGCCAGGTCGCGTCCGGAGACGACTTCACCGGCGCGCAGCAACACCGCGGCCGCCGTCCCGTCGACGTCGCAGACGATGTTGGCGCACCAGTGCATGCCGTAGGTGAAGTAGACGTAGAGGTAGCCCGGCGGGCCGAACATCACCGCCGTACGAGTCGTCGGACCGCGGAAGGCGTGCGACGCCGGGTCACGCAGACCGGCGTATGCCTCGACCTCGGTGAGCCGGACCGCCACGGTGCCGCCGGACGATCGTGCGGTGACCACCGCACCCAGCAGGTCACGGGCGACCCCGAGCACCGGTCGGGCGAGCAACCGCCTGCCGACCCTCCTCAGGTCTGGTCACCCCGCGCCCACGCGGCATGCCCGTGGGCGACGTCCGCCAGCTCCGCCAGTTGCTCGGCGACCCGGTCGGGCGCCGTACCGCCGACCGCCGACCGGGCCTGCAGGGCGCCGGTCACCGTCAGGACAGACCGCACCTCCGGGGTGAGCCGCGAATCGACCTCGGCGAGCTGCTCGTCGCCGACCTCCCACAGCTCGCACCCGTGCTCGTCGCACCAGCGCACCAGTGCGCCGGCGATCTCGTGGGCGTCGCGGAACGACACCCGCTGCCGGACCAGCCACTCGGCGACGTCGGTGGCGAGGGCATGCCCCTCCGGCGCGGACGCGGCGAGCCGATCCACGTCGACCGTCATCGTCGAGACGAGACCGGCGAGGGCGGGCAGGACGAGCAGGAGCTGTTCGACGGTGTCGAAGACCGGCTCCTTGTCCTCCTGCAGATCACGGTCGTACGCGAGCGGAAGGCCCTTCAGCGTCGCCAGCAACCCGGTCAGGTTGCCGATGAGCCGGCCCGACTTTCCGCGGGCCAGCTCCCCGATGTCGGGGTTCTTCTTCTGCGGCATGATCGACGAGCCGGTCGCGTAGGCGTCGTCGAGCGCGATCCACCGGAACTCGCGACTCGCCCAGAGGCAGATCTCCTCGCCGATGCGGGACAGGTGTACGCCGAGCAGCGCGCCGACGAAGAGGAACTCCGCGGCGAAGTCCCGGTCGGACACCGCGTCGATCGAGTTGCCGGCCGGTGCCGCGAAGCCGAGCTCGGCGGCGGTCGCGGCCGGATCCAGCGGCAGCGACGAGCCGGCGAGCGCGCCCGCGCCCAACGGCGACACCGCGGCCCGCCGATCCCAGTCGAGCAGCCGGTCGACGTCACGGGCCAGCGCATGCACGTGCGCGAGCAGGTGGTGGGCGAAGAGCACCGGCTGGGCGTGCTGCAGGTGCGTCATGCCGGGCGCCGGCGCCGTCCGATGCTGCTCGGCCTTGGCCACCAGCGCGGTCTCGAGCTCGGCGACCTGCGCGGCGACCTGGCGGGCGGCGTCGCGGAGGTAGAGCCGGAGGTCGGTCGCCACCTGGTCGTTGCGGCTGCGGCCCGCGCGGAGCTTTCCGCCGAGGGCGCCGAGGCGCTCGAGCAGTCCGCGTTCCAGCGCGGTGTGTACGTCCTCGTCCTCGACGGTCGGACGGAAGTCATTGGTACGGACCGCCTCGTCGAGGTCGTCGAGCGCGCCCAGCATGCGGGCGAGCTCGTCGTCGTCGAGCAGTCCGGCACCGTGCAGCACCCGCGCGTGCGCCCGGGAGGAGGCCAGGTCGTAGGGCGCGAGCCGCCAGTCGAACTGCACCGACAGCGACAACCGGGCCAGCGCGTCCGCCGGGCCGCCGGTGAAGCGACCGCCCCACAGCCGGGCCGACCCGGTGGACGAGCGACTCGCCGCGCCGGTTGGGGTGTCAGCCACCCGCCGGACCTCCCACGTCGCCTCCGCCCGGGGCGGAGAGGCGCTGCTCGCGCTGCGCGGCGATCTTGCTCGGCAGTCCCCACAGTTCGACGAAGCCCTTGGCCAGCCGCTGGTCGAAGGTGTCGCCGGAGTCGTAGGTCGCGAGGCTGTAGTCGTACAGCGACCGCTCGCTGCGCCGGCCGGTGACGACCGCCCGGCCGCCGTGCAGCGTCAGCCGCACGTCGCCGTGCACCTGCTCGTTGGCCGAGTCGATGACGGCGTCCAGGGCCCGCTTGAGCGGGGAGAACCACAGCCCGTCGTAGACCAGCTCGGCCCAGCGCTGGTCGACCGTGCGCTTGAAGCGGGCCAGGTCGCGTTCGACGGTGACGTTCTCGAGTTCCTGGTGCGCGGTGATCAGCGCGACGGCGCCGGGGCACTCGTAGATCTCCCGGCTCTTGATGCCGACCAACCGGTCCTCGACCATGTCGATCCGCCCGATCCCCTGGGCACCGGCGCGGCGGTTGAGCTCCTCGATGGCCTGCAGCATCGTGACCGGGTGACCGTCGATGGCCACCGGCCGACCCTGCTCGAAGGTGATGACCACCTCGTCCGCGGCGCGGGGCACCGACGGGTCGGCGGTGTAGGAGTAGACGTCCTCGGTCGGCGCGTTCCAGATGTCTTCGAGGAAGCCGGTCTCCACCGCCCGCCCCCACACGTTCTGGTCGATGGAGTACGGCGACTTCTTGGTGACGTCGACCGGCAGCCCCTTCTCCTCGGCGAACGCGATCGCCTTGTCGCGGGTCATGCCGGAGTCGCGCACCGGCGCGAGCACGTCGAGATCCGGCGCCAACGCGCCGATGCCGACCTCGAACCGCACCTGGTCGTTGCCCTTTCCGGTGCAGCCGTGGGCGATCGCATCAGCGCCGTAACGGCGGGCAGCCACCACCATGTGCTTGACGATCACCGGGCGGGACAGCGCGGACAGCAGCGGGTAGCGGTCCATGTAGAGCGCGTTGGCCTTGAGCGCGGGCAGGCAGTATTCGTCGGCGTACTCGTCGCGCATGTCGGCGACGACCGCCTCCACCGCCCCGCACTTGAGGGCGCGGTCGCGGATCGCGTCGAGCTCCTCCCCGCCCTGGCCGACGTCACCGGCCACGGCGATGACCTCGGCGCCGGTCTCCGCGGTGATCCAGCCGATCGCGACCGACGTGTCCAGACCGCCTGAGTAGGCGAGGACGACCCGCTTACTGGTACTCACGTGTGCTCCTTCGTGGTTTCTGTTCCCTGAGACAACCGGCGTAGCAGGTCCGCGAGGCCGGCCCCGCCGAGCCGCTCGCGGGCGATGACGAGGACCGTGTCGTCGCCGGCCACCGTGCCCACGACGTCGGGCAGTCCGGCGCGGTCCAGCGCCGAGGCGAGGAAATGCGCGGCGCCGGGCGGCGTACGCATGACGGCGAGGTTGCCGCTGGAGTCGACGGCCACCAACAGTTCGGCGAGACGGCGGGCCAGCAGCGCGGGGGCCGGGCCGGTCAGCGCCCTGATCGGGACGGGTACGCCGTCCTCGGGTACGACGTAGGCCGACGCGCCACCGTCCGGCCCGCGCAGCTTCACCGCGCCGAGCTCCTCCAGGTCGCGGGAGAGCGTCGCCTGCGTCACGGTGACGCCGTCCTCGGCGAGCAGCCGGATCAGCTCGGACTGCGAGCGCACCGGCTGGCGCGCCACGACGTCGACGATGCGGGCGTGCCGGGCCGCCTTGGTCAGCACCGACGCGGCGGTCTTGGTGCTCATGACCGCTCCAGCAGCCAGGTGAGCAGCGCCTTCTGCGCGTGCAGCCGGTTTTCCGCCTCGTCCCACACCGCGCTCGCCGGGCCGTCGATCACCGCCGCCGCGATCTCCTGGCCACGGTAGGCCGGCAGGCAGTGCAGCACGATCGCCTTGTCGGAGGCGCGGGTGAGCGCGGCCTCGTCGAGGGCGTAGGGCACGAACGGATGGGACCGCGCGCCGGTCTCCTTCTCCTGCCCCATCGACACCCAGCAGTCGGCGGCGAGTACGTCGGCGCCGTCGGCGGCCGCCTGCGGATCGCGGACCGCGGCGACGGAGCCGCCGGTCGCGCCCCCGATCTGCTCGGCGGCGGCGAGGATCGCCGGATCCGGCTCGTAACCCTCGGGCGAACCGATCCGGACGTGCATCCCGGCGGACGCGCCGGCCAACAGGTAGCTGTGCGCCATGTTGTTGGCGCCGTCGCCGAGGTAGGTGAGGGTGAGCCCGGCGAGGTACCCGAACCGTTCACGCACGGTCTGCAGGTCGGCGAGCAGCTGGCACGGGTGGAAGGTGTCGGTGAGCGCGTTGACCACCGGTACCCGGCTGACCCGGGCCATCGCCTCGAGCCGGTCCTGGGCGAAGGTCCGCCACACGATCGCAGCGCACTGCCGGTCGAGCACGCGGGTGGTGTCCTCCACCGGTTCGCCGCGGCCGAGTTGGCTCGACTGCGCATCGATGACCAGCGGGTAGCCGCCGAGCTCGGCGATTCCGTTGGCGAACGACACCCGGGTCCGGGTGGACGGCTTGTCGAAGATCACCGCGACCGACCTCGGGCCGGCGAGGGGATGGTGGTCGAAGCGTTCGCGCTTCATGGTGTCGGCGAGATCGAGGACCTCGGTGAGCTCGGTCGGGCTGAGGTCGTCGTCGCGCCGGAAGTGCCGTGGCATCAGGCCGACACCTCCGCCAGCGCGGCGCCCAACGCCGCGACACCCGTGTCGATCTCCTCACGGCTGATGACCAGTGCCGGTGCCAGGCGGACGGCGTCCGGCGCGACCGCGTTGACCAGCGCCCCGTGTTGCCGCGCGGCCGCCTCTACCTCTTTCGCCACCGCCTCGGTCAGCACGACCGCGCGCCACAGCCCGACGCCGCGTACATGGTCGACGAGCGGGTCGTGCAGTGCGGCGACGGCGTCGGCGAGATGGTCGCCGTAGACCCGGGCGGTGTCGAGCAGTCCGTCCTGCTCGATGGTGTCGAGTACGGCGAGGGCCGCGGCGCAGGACACCGGGTTGCCGCCGAACGTCGTGCCGTGGTCGCCCGGCTGCAGCGCGGTACCGGCGGCACCTCGGGCGATGCAGGCACCGATCGGCAGGCCGCCGCCCAGCCCCTTGGCCAGCGTCACGATGTCGGGCGCGACCCCCGGGGCGACCACCTGGTGGCTGAACCATGCGCCGGCCCGCCCGATGCCGCCCTGCACCTCGTCGAGGACGAGAAGCGCACCGGTCCGGTCACACGCCGCACGTGCGGCCTCGAGGTATCCGGCCGGTGCGGGGATGACCCCGGCCTCGCCTAGCACCGGTTCGAGGATCACGGCCGCGGTGTCGTCGGTGACGGCCCGCTGCAGCGCCTCGGCGTCGCCGTAGGGCACGAAGGTCACGTCCGGGAGCAGCGGCGCGAACGGAGCCCGCTTGGCCGGCTGGCCGGTGACCGACAGGGCGCCCAGGGTGCGGCCGTGGAAACCGCCTTCGGCGGCGACGATCTGCACCCGGTCGGCGTGGTGGCGGCGCACGACCTTGATCGCCGCCTCCACCGCCTCGGCGCCGGAGTTGCAGAGGAAGACGCGGGCGTCGGGGCCGCACAGCGCGCTGAGCCGCTCCCCGAGCCGCAACGCCGGCAGGTTGAGGACGAGGTTGGAGGTGTGGGCCAGCGTCGCGACCTGCCGGGTCACCGCGTCGACGACCGCGGGGTGCGAGTGCCCGAGCGCGCTCACGGCGATGCCGGCGTAGAGGTCGACGTATTCGGTGCCGTCGACGTCCCACACGCGGGCGCCCTTGCCACGCTCGAGGGCGAGCGGTGGGGTGCCGTAGTTGTCCATGAAGGCCGCCTGCCAGCGGCCCTGCAGGTCGATTTCACTCATGCGGTCGGCTCCTCGTCGGGCAGGACCATGGTTCCCACTCCCTCGTCGGTGAAGACTTCGAGCAGCAACGCGTGCGGCACGCGGCCGTCGAGGACGTGCGCCTGCGGCACCCCGCCGTGCACCGCGCGCAGGCAGGCCTCCATCTTCGGCACCATCCCGGCGGACAGGGTCGGCAGCAGGTCGGCGAGCTCCTTCGCCCGGATGTCGCTGATGATCTCGTCGGTGGCCGGCCAGTCGGCGTAGAGGCCCTCCACGTCGGTGAGGACGACGAGCTTCTGCGCGTGCAGCGCCGCCGCGAGCGCGGCCGCCGCGGTGTCGGCGTTGACGTTGAACAGTTCGCCGTCACGGCCCCGGGCGACGGTCGCGATGACCGGGATCCGTCCGTCGTCGAGCAGGCTGTGCACCGCGCCGGGGTCGACGTCGACGACGTCGCCCACCGAGCCGAGGTCGACCGGCTCGCCGTCGACGACGGCGGTCCGGCGTTCGGCGGTCAGCAGCCCGGCGTCCTCGCCGGACAGGCCGACGCCGAACGTGCCGTGCGCGTTGACGCCGCCGACCACCTCGCGGTTGACCTGACCGACCAGCACCATGCGCACCACCTGCATGGCCTCCGGCGTGGTGACCCGCAGCCCGGCGCGGAATTCCGAGGCGATGCCCAGCCGGTCGAGGTGCGCGGTGATCTGCGGGCCGCCGCCGTGCACGACGACCGGCCGCAGGCCGGCGTACCGGAGGAAGACGATGTCCTGCGCGAAGGCCTCGCGCAGCGATTCGTCGGCCATCGCGTGGCCGCCGTACTTCACCACGACGACGGCGCCGTGGAACTGCTCGAGCCACGGCAGTGCCTCGACGAGGGTCGCCGCCTTGGCCAGTGCGGTCGCGTGCCGGGTCATGACGGGTACGCCGAATTCTCGCGCACGTAGCCCTCGGTGAGGTCCGTGGTCCAGACCGTGGCCTGCGCCGTACCGGCGTACAGACCTACGTCGATGTCGATGTCCGAGCCGCTGAGGTCCACCAGGCTCCGGTCGTCGCCGGCCGCGCCGGACCGGCACACCTGCACGCCGTTGATGGATACGTCGAGGGCGTCCGGGTCGAAGGTGGCGCTCGTCGTCCCGACCGCTGCCAACACCCGGCCCCAGTTGGGGTCGTTGCCGTAGAGCGCGCATTTCAGCAGCGCGCTGCGGGCCACGGCGCGGCCGACGTCGACCGCCTCCTTTTCAGTGGCGGCGGCGTGGACGGTGATCCCGATCTTCTTCGTCGACCCTTCGACGTCGGCCAGCAACGCCATGACGAGTTGGCGGCAAACCTCCTGCACGGCGGCGGCGAACTCGGCGGTGTCGGGCCGGTGGCCCGATGCGCCGCTGGCGAGCAGCAGCACCGTGTCGTTGGTCGACAGGCAACCGTCGGCGTCGACGCGGTCGAATGTCACCTGGGTGGCCGCGCGCAGCGCAGTGTCCAATGTGGACGGATCGACGTCGGCGTCGGTGGTCAGCACGCACAGCATGGTGGCCAGCGCGGGCGCCAGCATCCCGGCGCCCTTCGCCATCCCGCCAACGGTCCAGCCGTCGCCGTCGACCTGTGCCGTCTTGGCCACCGTGTCGGTCGTCATGATCGCATGGGCGGCGTCGTCGGCACCGTCGCGGGAGAGCGCGCCGGCGGCCTTGCCGACGCCGGCCAGCAGGGCGTCGATCGGCAGCCGTACGCCGATCAGGCCGGTGGAGCAGACGGCGACGTCGAGCGCACCGATTCCGAGCACGTCGGCGGCCTGCTCGGCGGTGACATGCGTGTCGGCGAAGCCGTCCGGACCGGTGCACGCGTTGGCACCGCCGGAGTTGAGGACGACCGCGCGCAGCCGGCCGGTCGTGAGCACCTGCTGCGACCAGAGCACCGGCGCGGCCTTGACCCGGTTGGCGGTGAAGACGCCGGCGGCGGCGTCGGACGGCCCGTCGTTGACGACGAGCGCGAGGTCGAGCGCCCCCGAGGTCTTCAGCCCGGCGGCGATTCCGGCAGCGCGGAACCCGGCCGCGGCGGTGACACTCACTCCGCTGCTCCGATTCTCACGGGGCGACGCCGTTGGCGGACAGCCCGGCGGTCTCGGGCAGACCGAGCACGAGGTTGGCGTTCTGCACGGCCTGACCGGCCGCGCCCTTCCCGAGGTTGTCGATCGCCGACGCGACGACGACGCGTCCCGAGTCGATGTCCACAGTGGACTGCAGCTGGCAGGAGTTGGAACCGGAGGTCGCCGCGGTGTGCGGCCACCGGCCCTCGGCGAGCAGGTGGACGAAGGGTTCGTCGTCGTAGGCCTGCTGCAAGGCGGCGCGGACCTGCGCGTCGTCCACTCCCGGACGCGGACGCGCGGAGACCGAGGCGAAGATGCCCCGCGGCATCGGCGCCAGCACCGGCGTCATCGTCAAAGACCGGGCGCCGCTCGCCTGCTTGATCTCGGGCACGTGCTGGTGGCAGCCGACCTTGTACGGCGACAGATCACCCATCACCTCACTGCCGAGCAGGTGCGCCTTGCTCCCGCGCCCGGCGCCCGACGTACCCGATGCGGCGACGACCACGACGTCGTCGGGCTCGACCAGGCCGGCCGCGATGAGCGGCGCGAGGGCCAGGATGACCGAGACGGCGTAACACCCGGTGTTGGCGACCCGGGTGGAGTCCGCGATGCGTGCGCGCTGGCCGGGCAGCTCCGGCAGTCCGTAGGTCCATGCCCCGGCGTGCGGACCCGGGTAGTAGGCCGACCAGGCGTCGGCGTCGGTCAGCCGGTGGTCGGCGCCGAGGTCGACGATGCGTACGTCGGGCGGCAGCGCACCGGCCAGCGCGGCCGACTCGCCGTGCGGCAGCGCCAGGAAGACGACGTCGGCCGCGGCGAGGGCGTCGGGCGTGGTATCCGCCAGCACCCGGTCGGCGAGTGCGGGCAGCTGCGGGTGGATGGTGCCGAGGGTCTGGCCGGCCTGGGAGTG
Organism: Mycobacteriales bacterium; assembly: GCA_036497565.1. Taxonomy (NCBI): domain Bacteria; kingdom Bacillati; phylum Actinomycetota; class Actinomycetes; order Mycobacteriales; species Mycobacteriales bacterium. The sequence continues at coordinate 13,822 of DASXJE010000300.1, read as the reverse complement.
CGCCGTCACCGGGCCGAGTTCGAACTCCGGGTGCCCCTCGATCAGCCGCAGCAGCTCACCACCGGCGTACCCGCTGGCACCGGCGACCGCGACCCTGACACCCATGCGGAAGATTATTCACTAGCCCGGGTTCCTATGCAAAACGAGTTCCCGTAACCAGGCGTCCCATTCCGCCTGAACGTGACGTTGATGCGGCTAGAGCGCTTGAACGTGACGTTCAAGCGGAATCGGGCGCCCGAGTGGAGCGGGGAGGGGTCAGGTGCGCAGGACGGCGCGGGTACGGCGTGCGGCCTCGGCGACCGCTTCGTCGCGCAGGGCGGTCGCCTCCTCCGCGGTGAGGGTGTGATCCGGAGCCCGGAACCGCAGCGTGTAGGCGAGGCTCTTGCGGCCCTCCCCCACCTGCGCGCCGGAGAAGACGTCGAAGAGCCGCACGTCCTCGAGCAGTTCGCCCGCGCCGGCCCGCAGCGCGGCCTCGACCTGCGCGGCGGGGACGTCGGCGTCGACGACCAGCGCCACGTCGCGGGTGGCAGGTGGGTAGGGCGACACCCGCGGCGCCGACGGTTCGTCGACGGCGGCGTCGAGCGCCGCGCCCAAGTCGATCTCGGCGGCGACGGTGCGCGCGGGCAACTCCAGCGCCTCGCACACCGCCGGGTGCAGTTCGCCGGCGTATCCCACGACCAGCTCCCCGTCCGGCGTGCCGACGACGAGCGCGGCGCACCGGCCCGGGTGCCACGGAGCCCGGTTCGCGGCGCGTACGTCGCTGCGGGCACCGGCCGCCGAGACGGCCAGCCGGGCCACGTCGACGGCGTCGGCCCAGGACGCCGCCCGCCCCGGACCCCACCAGCCGGCCGGTTCGACCCGGCCGGTGAGGGCGACGGCGAGATGCTCGCGCTGGATCGGCAGCGCCGCGTCGAGGGCGGCGAGTTCGGCCGGGTCCGGCCGACGGGCACCCGCCAGCACCGGAGCCGGCGGCCGTCCGCCCTCGGGTTCGGAGAAGACCGTCCCGGTCTCGAACAACGCGAGTTCCTCGGCGCCGCGGCCGAGGTTGCGGACCAGGGTGGCGAGCAGTCCCGGCAGCAGCGTCGACCGCAGGTAGGGCTGCTCGGCCGAGATGGGGTTGGCGATCCGGACCAGCCGGCGCCGCGGGTCGTCCGCGGGCAGCCGCAGCGCGTCGAACACCTCCGCCGACTGGAACGACACCGACGGGGTCTCGACGTAGCCGTGGTCGGCGACCCCGCGGGACACCGAGCGACGGCGCCGCTGGCGGGAGGTCAGGCCGTGCCCGGCGGCGGCGCGCGGGAGCACCGGCGGGATCGCGTCGTAACCCTCCAGCCGGGCGACCTCTTCGGCGAGGTCGGGCAGCTCGACGAGATCCGGCCGCCAGGGCGGCGCGGCGACCTCGAGTACGGCGCCACCGTCGCTGACCACGCAGCCGACCTGCGTGAGGCGGCGGGTGACGACCTCGGTCGGGTAGGGCACACCGACGAGCCGGCCGATGCCGGCCGGGTCGACCCGGATCGGCTCGACCGCCGGTACGGCGCCGACGTCGGTGATGACGTCCTCGGCGCTGCCGCCGCCGTACTCGACGAGCAGCCGGGTCGCGAGCTCGATGGCCGCCGGCGGCAGCTGCGGGTCGACGCCGCGCTCGAACCGCCGGCCGGCTTCGGAGAGCAGTGCGTGCCGGCGGACGGATCGGCTGGTGACCCGCGGGCCGAAGTGGGCGGCCTCGAGCAGCAGTTCGGTGGTGGCCGCCGACACCTCGCTGTCGGCGCCACCCATCACCCCGGCGATGCCCTGCACGCGCTTCGCGTCGGTGATCAGCAGGTCGGCGCCGACCGCCAGGTCGCGCTGCACCCCGTCGAGCGTGGTCAGCGTGTCGCCGGCCGCCGCCCGGCGCACGGTGATCGGCTCGGCGAGCCGGGCCCGGTCGTAGGCGTGCATCGGCTGTCCGAGCAGCAGCATCACATAGTTGGTGACGTCGACGGCCAACGAGATCGGCCGCATCCCGGACTTCGCCAGCCGGGCCTGCAGCCACAGGGGACTCGGCGCCACCGGGTCGAAACCGTGGATCACCCGGGCGCAGAAGCGGTCGCACGCGCCGTCGCGCACGACGTCGTCGGCCAGCCGCACCGGGAAGCCGTCGCCGGCCGGGGGCAGTGGCTCGACGCGCGCCGGGTCGACGTACGGCGTGTCCGTGAGCGCGGCGAGCTCGCGGCCGAGTCCGCGGACGGACAGCTGGTAGCCGCGGTCCGGGGTCGGCTCGGTGACGAGCACGGCGTCGTGCAGACCGAGCAGGGCGACCGCGTCGGCACCGATCGGTGCCTCCGGTGGGAGGACGAGGATGCCGGTGTGGTCATCGCCGAGGCCGAGCTCGGCGGCGGAGCAGATCATCCCGTCGGACAGGTGCCCGTAGGTCTTGCGGGAGCCGATCCGGATCCCGCCGGGGAGTACGGCGCCCGGGGTCGCCACGACGACCCGGTCGCCGACCGCGAAGTTGGTGGCGCCGCACACGATGCTGCGCACCGCATCCGGGGTGTCCGATGTGGACAGTCGCACGAGGCAGTGCCGGATCGGTTTCGAGAATTCGGTCAGCTCCTCGAGCTGCTCCACCTCCCCGACGACCAGACCGTCGACATCGACGGGGCCGGTGACGTGGATCTCCTCGACCTCCACCCCGGCACGGGTCAGCCGGTCGGCGACCTCGGCCGCCGGCTCGTCGCGCAGCGCCGGGACGGCCTCGATCAACCAGGACAGCGGGACCCGCATTACGCCTCCAGACCGAAGTGCCGGGTGAACCGGACGTCGCCCTCGGCGAACTCGCGGAGGTCGGCGACCCCGTGCCGCACCATCACGGTCCGGTCGATCCCCATCCCGAACGCGAAGCCGGTGTAGACCTCGGGGTCGATGCCGGCGGCGCGCAGCACGTTGGGGTGCACCATTCCGCAGCCACCCCACTCGACCCACTGCGGGCCGCCCTTGGCCTGCGGGTGCCAGAGATCGGCCTCGGCGCTCGGCTCGGTGAACGGGAAGTAGTGCGGCCGCAGCCGGGTGCGGGCCTCGTCGCCGAACATCCCCTGCGCGAGCCGGTCGAGCGTTCCGCGCAGGTGCCCCATGGTCAGCCCGCGGTCGACCGCGAGTCCCTCGAGCTGGGCGAAGACCGGCAGGTGGGTGGCGTCGAACGGGTCGTCCCGGTAGGTGCGACCGGGTACGACGACGTAGACCGGCGGCTCACGGGTGAGCAGGCTGCGCAGTTGCACCGGCGAGGTGTGGGTGCGCAACACCACGCCGTTCTCGGGCGGGTCGAGGAAAAGGGTGTCGTGCAGGCCGCGGGCCGGGTGGTCGCGGAGGAAGTTCAGGCCGTCGAAGTTGAACCACTCGGTCTCGGCCTCCGGACCCTCGGCGACCTCGTAGCCCATCGCGACGAAGATGTCGGCCATCCGCTCGGACCCGGTGGTCACCGGGTGCCGGGCCCCGACCGGACGGCGGCCGGTCGGCAGGGTGACGTCGACCGCCTCCTCGCGCAGCACCCGCTGCTCACGCTCGGCGGTCAGCGCGGCGCGGCGCGCGTCGAAGGCGGCCTGCACCGCGGTACGCGCCTCGTTCACATGGCGGCCGGCGTCCTTGCGTGCCTGCGGCGGCAGGGCACCGATCTCGCGCCGGGCGAGCAGGACCGGCGACCGGTCGCCGAGGTGCGGCGCCTTCAGTGCGGTGAGCTGGTCGAGGTCGGCGGCGTCGGCGAAGGCCTTCTCGGCCGCGGCGACCGCGCCGGACAGCGCCGCCGGTTCGAGCGCGGCGACCTGTTTCGGGTCGTATGGATCGTTGACACCTGACATGGCTGGATCGCTCCCGTGGGCCGGCTCCGGTAGGGCGCCCACGGCGCCGGCTACGGAGTCTATTGACTGGGCCCGAGCGGCTCGGCCGCAGCCCGACGGGGCAACTGCCGCGTCAGCGACCGGCCCCGGCGGGCCGGCAGAATCGCTGGGTGGCGGTCATGGCCGTCAGCCTATGCCTTGCCCGGTCGCGGCGCCGCCGGGATTCCGCCCGCGCTGCGCCCGCGCGGAGGCGTAGAGGCAGACCGCGGCGGCGGCGGCGAGATTCAGGCTCTCGGCCCGGCCATGGATCGGCACCCGCACCCGGCGGTCGGCGCCGGCCGCGACGTCGTCCGGCAGGCCGTGCGCCTCGTTGCCGAACAGCCAGGCGGTCGGCGCCGCGAGCCCGCCGGCGTCGGCGAGGTCGTCGAGGTCACACTCCCCCGACGCGTCCGCGGCGAGCACCTGCAGCCCGTTCGCGCGGGCCGTCTCGACCGTGTTCCGGGCCGTCACGTCGCGTACGACGGTCAGATGGAAGAGGCTTCCGGCGCAGGACCGGACGCACTTGCCGTTGTAGGGGTCGACCACGTCACCGGCGAAGATCACCGCGTCCGCGCCGGCCGCGTCCGCGCAGCGCAGCACGGTGCCGGCGTTGCCGGGGTCGCGGACCTCGACCAGCCCGGCGACCAGCCGCGGCGTGGCGGAGAACGCCTGGGCGAGCGGTACGTCGACCACGGCGCACACCGCGACCAGGCCCTGCGGGTGAGCGGTGTCGGCCAGCCCGGCGAGCGCCCGGTCGGTCGCCCGGGAGACCCGGGTCCCCGATTCGCGCGCGGCGTCGACGATGCCGGACTGGCGGGCCAGGGCGGCGTCGGTGCCGAAGATCTCCCGCACGACGCCGGGTCGACCGGCCGCCATGGCGACCGCCTCACGGACCCCCTGCGGACCTTCGACCAGGAATGCGCCGGCCCGCTCGCGCCCGACCCGTCGGGTCAGCGCCCGCGCGGCGGCGACCCGTGGGGTCCGGTCGGTGACCGGTTGATCGGTGTTCACCTCGGCTGCGGTGTCCGGCGCCGGGCCGGCGGCTGTCGCCGGTGGCTCAGGCCGCGGAGTCGGCGGCGGTCGCCGGCAGTGCGGCGCGGGCGGTCTCCACCAGAGCGGCGAAGGCCACCTCGTCGGTCACGGCGAGGTCGGCGAGGACCTTGCGGTCCACCTCGACACCGGCGGCCCGCAGGCCCTGCATGAATCGGTTGTAGGTCATCCCGTTCGCCCGGCTCGCGGCGTTGATCCGGGTGATCCACAGCCGGCGGAAGTCGCCCTTGCGGACCTTGCGGTCGCGATAGGAGTAGGTCGCGGAGTGGAGCAGTTGCTCCTTCGCCTTGCGGTAGAGGCGCGAACGCTGGCCGCGGTAGCCGCTGGCCGCTTCGAGCGTCGTACGGCGCTTCTTCTGGGCATTGATCGCCCGCTTCACGCGTGCCACGGGTGCACCTGCTTCTCATCTCGCGCCGGCCGGAGCCGGCGGGGGGTCATCGGATCTGGGGGGATGTCGGGGTCAGCGGCCGAGCAGCCGGCGCAGCGTCTTGCGGTCGGACGGTGCGACCTCGACGACTCCGGTCAGCCGGCGGGTGTGCCGGGAGGACTTCTTCTCCAGCTTGTGCCGGAGTCCGGCCTGCTGGCGGAGCAGCTTGCCGCGCGCGCTCACCTTGACCCGCTTGGCGGCGCCACTGTGGGTCTTGTTCTTGGGCATGCTTCGCTCTCTGGTCGGCCGAGCGACATCGGCTCGGATCGGCACCGACCGGCCCCTGCGGGCTCGGCCGGTCGGTCAGTCAGTCGGTCAGTCTGTCAGGCCCGGGTCGTCGCGGGCGCCTCGGTCTCGGTGCTCGGCGTGGACCTGACCCGGGTGGTCTTCGGCGCGTTCTTGTGCGGGGCCATCACCATGATCATGTTGCGGCCGTCCTGCTTCGGCGCGGACTCGACGAAACCGAGCTCGTCGACGTCCTCGGCGAGGCGCTGCAGCAGCCGGAAGCCCAGCTCGGGCCGGGACTGCTCACGTCCGCGGAACATGATCGTGATCTTGACCTTGTCGCCCGCCTTGAGGAACCGCTCGACGTGCCCCTTCTTGGTGGCGTAGTCGTGCGGGTCGATCTTGGGGCGGAGCTTCATCTCCTTGATGACCGTGAGGCTCTGGTTACGCCGAGCCTCCCGCGCCTTCTGCGCGCTCTCGTACTTGAACTTGCCGTAGTCCATGAGCTTGCAGACCGGCGGGCGGGCCATCGGTGCGACCTCGACCAGGTCGAGATCGGATTCACGCGCCAACCGCAGGGCGTCGTCGATACGGACGATGCCGACCTGTTCACCCTCAGGTCCGACAAGCCGGACCTCGGGCACACGGATGCGGTCGTTGATACGGGGTTCGACGCTGATGGGGCCTCCTCGAGACGGTATGTACCGGAGCGTCCGGACGTCCGCAGGCCCTCATCGATCGATATCGTTAATACGTCGATATCGACGAAGGCCCCGCGAACGTGAGCTCGCGGGGCCCGCTCTCGACCGGCCGCCGTCGGAGCGATCCGACGACGAGCACTCCGGGTGTTCCCCGGAGCTGAACCGGACCCGTCCACCGGAGGCGGCGCGGGTGGGAGCGGGGCTCCACTTGCTTCCCTCCACCGAGGTGGAGGCGGTCGCAGCACTCAGGTTACCAGTTCACGCAGAGGGCCGGGGATGGCCGGCGGCCGCCTGTGCGTGCAGCGCACGCAGGCCGGTGAGCGCGTCGACGGCCCGCGGCCCGTCGATGGCCTGCACGGCGACGAGCGCGAGCACGTCGCCGTCGACGAGCTCCAGTGATGCCCACCAGGCCTTGTCCTCGAACCGCACGGCGGTGACGAGCGACCACGGCACGGTGTGCGAGCCGAGGATGTTGCGTACCCACAGCTGCCCGGCGTCGGCCCGCACCCGGGGCCGGGCGAAGACCATGATGCCGGCCGCGATCAGGACACCGAGCAGGAAAACGGCCACCTGGTCGGAGAAGTGGAAGTGGCGCCCGTCCGGCACGGTGCGCAGCAGCACCGCACCGACCGTGCAGGCCACTACGACGACCGCGGACGCCGCCAGGCACCAGCGGCGCAGCCGCTCGGGCCGCACCCGCAGCACCGCCCGCTCGTCGGTCACGGCTTCAGTGTGCAGCCCGGTCCGGCGCCGGGCGCCGGGGGACCCACCCGGCGATCGCGACGGCGACGAAGGTCAGCAGCACGCCGAGGATGACGCTGGCGGTGAGTGTGCGGTGCGCGGCGGGAGTGACGACGTCGAGGATCACCGCCGTGGTGAGCTGGCCCGCGATGACGCCGAGCCCGAGCCGGAGTACGCCGAGCCGGCGTACCGCCAGGACCGCCGTCAGCACGGTGCCGACCCCGAGCAGGCCACCGATGTAGAGCCACCAGTGGACCGGCCACGCGTGCAGGGGCGCTCCGTCGACGATCACCACGACCGCGACCGCGACGGCCAGTCCGATCGTCCCGACCACGAAGTTGATCCCGGCCGGGGCGAACGGGTCGCGGGCGACCCGCTGCAGGGAGCCGTTGAGGGCCTGCTGGATCGCACTCAGCACGCCGATTCCGGCGGCGGCCACGACGAGCCACGGCGCCGTGACGTCACCGGCCCCGTGCGACAACTCGCTCACGGCGACCGCGACGAGGGCAAGCAGGCCGCCGGCGACGCGCAACCCGGTGACCGGCCGACGTCCGCCCGGCCCCAACCCGATCTTGTCGACGGCCAGTCCTCCGCTGGTCTGGCCGGCGACGATGCCGACGGTGAACACCGCGACACCGAGGGTCGGCACGATCAGCGTCGCGCCGCCGACCAGCACCGAACCGCACAGCCCGCCCAGATACCGCCACCAGGGCAGCCCGGAGCGCAGGGTCCGGACCAGTGCCGCGCGGGTGCCGCGGCGCAGCACGAAGACGATGGTGAGAGCGGTCAGCCCGACGCTGTTCGAGACGAGGGCGGCGACCAGCGGCTGGCCGAGGTCCGCGCCGAGCTGCGCGTTGATGCGCGACTGGGTCGCGATCAGCACCCCGCCGAACAGCGCCAGCCCGAGCGCGACCGGAGTCGCGATGTCGGCCTTCTCATGAGCCGGCCCGGCGCGATCGGGAGCGGGGTCCGGCGCGATCCGGCGTACCGGATCCCGCTTGATCATGAAGGGGCGTCGGTGTCGGACACGGCCTCAGTCGACGATCTTGCCGATCGGCAGTTCGAGGATGTCGAACGCACCGGCGGCCTTGAGCGCGGGGATCAGCTCGTTGATCCCGGTCTTGGGGACCACGGCCTCGACCGCGGAGTGCACCCCCGACGCGAGCGGCATCAACGTCGGCGACCCGGCCGACGGGATGATCTCGAGCACCTTGGGCAGGTCGGCCTCGGCGACGTTGAGCTTGAGCAGCACCCGCCCGCGGGCCCGGATCGCGCTGCGCAGCAGCAACGCGACGTCGTCCATCGCGGCGCGCTTGGCCGGGTCGGCGTAGGACGCCCTGTTGGCGACCAGCTCGGTGTAGCTGGTCAGCAGGGTGTCGATGATCTTCAGCCCGGCCCGGCGCAGCGACGAGCCGGTCTCGGTGAGATCGACGATGGCGTCGACGATGTCGGGCACCTTCGCCTCGGTGGCTCCGTGCGACGGTACGACGACGGCCTTCACGCCGAGGTCGGCGAAGTAGCGGCGGGTCAGCTCCGGGAACTCGGTCGACACCCGCACGCCGTCGGGGAGTTCCGCGGCGTGCTGGGCCGGGTGCGACTGCGGCACGGCGACGACGATCTTCACCGGCTTGGCGGTGGCCCGGCTGTACTGCAACTCGCCGAGGCTGACCGGGTCGGAGCCGGTCTCGGCGATCCAGTCGCGGCCGGTGATCCCGAGGTCGAAGAGGCCCTGCTCGACGTAGACCGGGATCTCCTGCGGGCGCAGGAACCGGACCCGGTCGATGCGCGGGTCGTCGATGGAGGCGTGGTAGTCGCGGTCGGTGCCGCGGCGGACGGTGAGGTCGGCTGCGGCGAAGAGTTCGAGGGTCGCCTTCTCCAGCGATCCCTTGGGCAGCACGAGCGAGAGCACGCGCGAGATTCCTCTCGGTGAGACGGACGGGGCGGCGGTCTCAGCCGCGATGTCGGAGCTCGCGCAGCGTCTGCGCAGTCTCGAGCGCAGCCACCGTCGCCTCCCAGCCCTTGTCCTCGCTACTGTCGCGCCCGCCGTACCGCTCGAGCGCCTGCTCCACGGTGTCACACGTGAGGACTCCGTTACCGATCGGGGTCGACTCGTCGAGCGCGACCCGGGTGAGACCGTCGGTGACGGCCTGGCAGACGTAGTCGAAGTGCGGCGTACCGCCGCGGATCACGACCCCGAGGGCGACGACCGCGTCGCACCGGCGGGCGAGCTCCTGCGCCACCACCGACAGCTCGACCGACCCGGCGACCCGGACGACCAGCGGCTCGGCGACCCCGCACTTGGCGGCGCAGTCCACGGAGCGTTCGAGCAGCTGGTCGACGATGTCGGCGTGCCACCGGGTGGCGACGATCCCCAGCGTGAGCCCGGCGGCGTCCACTGTGGACAGCTCGGGCCGCCCCTCACCGCTCACCGCGCACCCCCGCCCCGTCCCCGGTCACCTCGGGGTGCGGCAGGCCGGGCAGGTCGTGGCCCATCCGGTCGCGTTTGGTGGTCAGGTAACGCAGGTTCTCCGGGTTGTGGTGCACCGGCAGGCTGACCCGGCCGACGATCGCCAGCCCGTAACCCTCGAGCCCGGCGCGCTTGTCGGGGTTGTTGGTCAGCAACCGCATGGTGTGTACGCCGAGGTCGAGCAGGATCTGTGCGCCGGTGCCATAGTCACGCGCGTCGGCGGGCAGCCCCAGCTCGGTGTTGGCGTCGACCGTGTCGTGCCCGGAGTCCTGCAGCTGGTAGGCCTGCAGCTTGTGCATCAGTCCGATGCCGCGACCCTCGTGCCCCCGCACGTAGAGCACCACCCCGCGGCCCTCGGCCGCGACGGCGGCGAGCGCGGCGTTCAACTGCGGCCCGCAGTCGCAGCGCAGCGAACCGAACACGTCACCGGTAAGGCATTCGGAGTGCACCCGGACCAGCACGTCCTGCCCGTCGCCGATGTCGCCCTTGATCAGCGCGATGTGCTCGCGGTCGTCGACCGTGCTGCGGTAGCCGGTGGCCCGGAAATCGCCGTAACGGGTGGGGATCCGGGCGACGGCGACGGCCTGCACCTGCTTCTCGAACCGGCGCCGGTAGGCGATCAGGTCGGCCACCGTGACCATCGCGAGGTCGTGGCGATCGGCGAACTCGGTCAGCGCCGGCAGCCGCTGCATCGAGCCGTCGTCGTTGACCAGCTCGCAGACGACGCCGGCCGGACGCAGCCCGGCCAGGCGGGCCAGGTCGACCGCGGCCTCGGTGTGCCCGGCGCGGCGTAGCACTCCGCCCTCGGCCGCCCGCAGCGGGAAGACGTGGCCGGGCCGGGACAGGTCGCCCGATCCGGTGTCGGGGTTGGCGAGGGTCCGGATGGTGTGGGCGCGTTCGGCCGCCGAGATCCCGGTCGTCGTACCCTCGCGGGCGTCGACCGAGACGGTGTACGCCGTCTTCTTCCGGTCCTGATTCGTGTGGTACATCGGCGGCAGCTCGAGCCGGTCGCAGTCCTCGCCGGCCAGCGGCACGCACACGACGCCGCTGGTGTGCCGGATCGTGAAGCCCAGCAGCTGCGGGGTGGCCTTCTCGGCGGCGAAGACGAGGTCGCCCTCGTTCTCCCGGTCCGCGTCGTCGACGACGACCACCGCGTGTCCGGCGGAGATCTCGGCGACGGCCCGCTCGACCCTCGCGGCGGCTTCTTCGGTCATCACGCACTCACCCCGATCTGCCGGGACCGGATGGTCCAGTCACGGATCCCCAACAGGCACATGGCGAGGAACACGCCGTAGACGGCGCCGCTGACCACCAGTCCGTGGCTGACCGCCAGCGGTACGCCGACGACGTCGACGAGCACCCACACGATCCAGAACTCCACCCAGCCCCGGGCCTGGGCGAACGTCGCCGCCAGGCTGCCGATGAAGATGTAGGCGTCGGGCAGCGGCGCGAAGGACGCGTTGGTCGCCGACAGCAGCCAGGCGAAGGCCAGCGTGCCGATGGCGAGCGCGCCGACCAGCACGATCCGCTCGCGCATGGTGGCGAACCGGACCGGAACGTCGGAGGTCTTGGCGATCCCGCGCCGCCAGCGCCACCAGCCGTAGCCGGCCATCACGCCGAGCGCGACCTGCCGGGCGGCGTTGCCGCCGAGGTGCACGCTGACGTTGGCGCCGAAGAGCAGGATGCAGCTCGCGATCTGCACCGGCCAGGTCAGCATGTGCCGGCGTAGCGCGAACGCGACGGTCGCCAGCGCGCAGATGTTGCCGAGCAGGTCGGACCATCTCACCGCCTGCGAGCCGACGGTGAACGCGACCGCGTTGGCCCAGCCGAACCAGCCGCTCATGCCGGCCTCCCGACGAGCAGTCGTTCGACGTATTTCGCCAGCACATCGACCTCCAGGTTGACCGGGTCGCCGGGTTGTCTCCGGCCGAGCGTGGTCCGGGCGAGCGTGGTCGGGATCAGCCCGACCGTGAAGTCCTCGTCGGTGACCTCGACGACGGTCAGGCTCACGCCGTCGACCGCGATCGAGCCCTTCTCCGCGACGTAGCGCGAAAGCCCGTCGGGCAGCCGGATCCGCACCGATTCCCACGCGCTGCCCGGGGTGCGGGATTCGATCCGGCCGGTGCCGTCGACGTGACCCTGCACGATGTGGCCGCCGAGCCGGCCGCCGGCCGGAACGGACCGCTCGAGGTTGACCGGATCACCCGGGGCGAGCTCGGCGAGTGACGACCGGTTGAGGGTCTCGGCCATCACATCGGCGCGGAACACGTCGTGGTCGGTGTCGATGACGGTCAGGCACACGCCGTTGACCGAGATCGAGTCGCCGTCGTGCACGTCGGCGGTCACGAGCGGGGCGCGTACGGCGAGTACGCCGGCGTCGGCCGACCGGGACAGGCCGGTGACCTCCCCGAGCTCCTCGACGATTCCGGTGAACACGGGCTAGGCCTCCCGGGTAGGTCGGGCGATGATGCGGACGTCCGGGCCCACCTGGGCCACGGTGTCGATGTCGAGGGCCAACGCCCCGGCGAGCGTGTCGATTCCGGCGCCGGCCAGCACCGGCGGCCCGCCGGCGAGCAGCTTCGGGGCGACGTAGCCGACCACCCGGTCGACGAGTCCGGCCGCGACGAACGCGCCGGCGAGCGTGGCGCCGCCCTCGAGGAGGGCGCTGCGCGCGCCGCGGTCGTAGAGGGACGCGAGCACGCGCGCGGGAGCCTCGGTGGTCAGCAGGGTCGGGGCGGCGTCGTCGCGGACCCGGGCGCCGGCCGGCGTACGCCCGGAGCGGTCGAAGACCACCCGCAGCGGCTGCCGGCCGACCGGCTCGCCGTCCGGCCCGCGGACCGTCAGCTGCGGGTCGTCGGCGAGCACGGTGCCGACACCGACCAGGACGGCGTCGCTGTCCGCGCGCAGCTGGTGCACCTGCGCGCGGGCCATCGGGCCGGTGATCCACCGGCTGGTGCCGTCCGGTGCGGCGGTGCGCCCGTCGAGGGTGGCGGCGTACTTCCAGGTGACGAAGACACGGCCGTGGCGTACGGCGAACAGCCACGCCTCCAGTGCGCCCCGCGCGGCCTCGTCGGCGAGCAGGCCGGCCTCCACCGCGACGCCGGCGGCGCGCAGATCTCCTGCTCCCCCGCCGGCCGCCGGATCGGGGTCGTCGACGGCGTAGACGACGCGGGTGATTCCGGCCTCCACGAGAGCCCGGGTGCACGGCCCGGTCCGCCCGACGTGGCGGCAGGGTTCGAGGGTGACGACCGCGGTGGCCCCACGCGCCCGGGAACCGGCCTCGCGCAGCGCGACGATCTCGGCGTGCGGCCCGCCGGCGGGCGCGGTCGCGCCTTCGCCGACGACCCGACCGGACTCATCGAGCAGGACGCAGCCGACCGGCGGATTGGGGCTCGTCCGGCCGAGCGCGGAGCGCCCGAGCGCCAACGCGCGCCGCATCGCGGCTTCGACCGGAGCGCTCACCCTCGTGTCCTCCCTGGCGTGCCGTTACACACACCAGGTGCTGAGGGGAAGACGCGGGCGCACGCGGACCTGCCGCGTGCCACGGCGCAGGCGGACCGGCGCCGACCCGCGCGCTGCCTCCCATCCGGACTTTCACCGTCGGTCCCGGAATTCCACCGGGTCCACCGCACGCCGACCCCGGTGGGGCGACGGGCGGGTCGCGGACTGTTACCGCCGGTTCGGACTTTCACCGATCCCGGAGCGCGCGAACTGCACTGTCGCTCTCCAGTGTGACACTCCAGCCGCGGGCACGCGAGAACCGGTGCGGTGAACTCATGCAAAACTGGCCGGAATGGATGAGTTGGTGGCCTGCTATGACCCGGCCGACGCCGACGGGCGGACCGTCGGCACGGCGCCGCGGTCCCGGATACGCGCGGAGAACATCCCGCACGGCGCGACGGCCGTCCTGGTCCGGGATCCGGCCGGCCGGGTCTACGTGCACCGGCGTACCGAGACCAAGGACATCTACCCCGGCCGCCACGACTGCTTCGCCGGTGGCGTGGTGCTCGCCGGGGAGCGCCCCGACGACGCCGCGGCCCGCGAACTCGCCGAGGAGCTGGGGATCAGCGGCGTACCGCTCGAGCCGTCGTTCCGGTTCTGGTACGCCGACGGCAACACCCACTACCTCGCGTTCGTCTACGCGACGACCTGGGACGGGCCGGTCGTACATCAGCCGGAAGAGGTGGCCGCCGGCGGCTGGATGGCGGTCCCGGAGTTGCTGGAGCGGCTCGCCGATCCGAGCTGGGCGTTCGTCCCGGACGGGCGGGTCGCGGTGGCCGAATGCCGCCGCCGCGGCCTGCTCTGACCGCTCTCCCCCGCCGCCGCCGCCCCCCTTTCAGCCCTCCGTTTCCGCCCCCCG
>DASXJE010000299.1 GCA_036497565.1 Mycobacteriales bacterium | reverse complement strand
CCTTCGTCGAGCGGAACGTCGGCGCGTGGATGCACGTCGAGCACGGCCTGGGCCTCTACCTGTTCGCGAACGCGAACCGCCGGGCGCCGACGAACATGCACAACAACGCGATCTCGGTCAACAGCATGCACCGGATCCGGTTCGCGCAGGACCTGGCGCTGTACAACCTGACGTTGAGCGAGGAGATCCCCGACTTCGACGGCAGTGCCCACGTCCAGACCTGGAACGAAGACCCGGCATGGCAGGGCGTACGACGGGTCGCCGAGCAGATGACCACGATCGACGACTGGGCCGAGGCGATCTTCGCCGCCAACGTCGTCTTCGAACCGCTGGTCGGAGAGATGTTCCGGAGCCACCTGGTGCAGCAGGCGGCACCCGGCAACGGTGACTTCGTGACGCCCACGGTCGTCGGCGCCGGCGAGTACGACTACGCCGAGCGCGATCTGCGCTACACCAAGGCCATGTTCGAGCTGCTGACCAACGACCGGGAGTTCGCCGACCACAACAAGGCGATCCTCGACGGTTGGCTCTCCACGTGGGTCCCGCGCGCGATCACCGCGGCACGTGAGATGCAGCCGCTCTGGTCGCAGCCCGATTCCAAGCCACCGCGGTTCGAGGATGCGCTGGACCGCGCGAAGAGCCGCTTCAGCGGCATCCTCTCCGAGCTGAGCCTGCAGAACCCGAAGGAGCTGACCCAGTGAGCACGTTCAAGACGGCCGAGAGCCCGTACAAGTCCGACAACACCTCGTCGAACAGGTGTGGTGTCACCTTGATGAACAACCAGGTGGGTCAGGTAGTCGCCGAGGTGATGCGCGACAAGCCGGGCGTGAAGGTGATGCCGCTGCCCTCGATGATCAGGGTCGATGCGGAGCGGCGGATGGACTTCGTCTACGACGAGATCTCCGAGGCCCTCGGCGAGGAGCCCGGCTTCTTCGACAACGCCGAGTTCGAGGAGAACATGTCGACCCACTACGGCCGCATGATCCACGAGGACGACCGGACGATCATGTTCGCCAACCCCGAGGACGCCGCGGAATACCTGGGTTTCGACCTGGTCGCCTCCCCGAACTGAGTGACAGAATCCGCCTGAGCCGGGAGATCTCCTCGAGGAGGACAGGTGTACGAGAAAAACGGTGAGAAGTACTTCGTCGTCGACAGCCACATGCACTACTGGGACGCGAGCCCGCAGAACTGGGTGGCGGGCCACGAGAACTACGCCAAGGGCTGGATCGAGTGCTTCCACGCCTACCAGTCGCTCGGGCCGCCGGAGACCCATTGGACGATCGAACATTTCCAGAAGTACTCCGAACAGGACCTGATGAAGGACGTGTTCGAGACCGGCTATGTGGACAAGGCGATTTTCCAACCCACCTATCTGACGGAGTGGTACACCGAGGGTTTCAACACCACCGAACGCAACGGCGCCCTGTCGGAGAAGCACCCGGGCAAGTTCATCGTCAACACCCGGTTCGATCCGCGGGAGGGCGAGGCGGGCCTGAAGGACCTGGCCGACAATGTCGCCCGGTGGGGCTCCACCGGCGTCAAGCTCTACACGGCGGAATGGCGCGGCGACTCGCGGGGCTGGACGCTCAAGGACCCGGAGGCCTATCGCTATCTGGAGAAGGCCCAGGAGCTCGGGGTCAAGAACATCCACGTTCATAAGGGCCCGACCATCTGGCCGCTGGACAAGGATGCCTTCGACGTCTCCGACGTGGACCACGCGGCGACGGACTTCCCCGAGCTGAACTTCATCGTCGAGCACGTGGGGCTGCCGCGGATCGAGGACTTCTGCTTCATGGCGACGCAGGAGCCCAACGTCTACGCCGGCCTGTCGGTCGTGATCGGCGGCCTCATGTATGCGCGGCCGAAGTTCTTCGCCAAGGTGATGGGCGAGCTGCTGTTCTGGGTCGGCGAGGACAAGATGACCTTCGGCAGCGACTACGGCATCTGGGAGCCGAAGTGGCAGATCGAGGGCTTCGTGGACTGGGACTACCCCGGTGACGAATTCTCCGACTACCCGCGGGTCACGACCGCGACCAAGAAGAAGATCCTCGGGCTGAACGCCGCCAAGCTCTACGGCATCGAGGTGCCGAGGGAATGCCAGCTGGCACCGGAAAACGGGACTCCGGGTGCACAGGACGACGCGACGCTGGTCGAAGGCGGGGCCAAGGTGTGACAGAGACGGCCCAGATACTCGCTGCCCTGGAGGCGGTGCGCGATCCCGAACTGGATGAACCCGTCACCACGCTGGGCTTCGTCTCGTCGTGCGCCGTTTCTGCGGACGGTGATGCGTCGGTGCGGCTGCGACTGCCGACGTATTTCTGTGCCCCGAACTTCGCCTTCCTGATGGTGGCGGACGCCTACGACGCCGTGAGCGCCGTCGTGGGCGTGCGGCGGGCGGAGATCATCCTCGAGGACCACTTCGCCTCGGACGAAATCAACGGCGGGGTGGCGGCCCGGTCCGGGTTCGCCCAGTCCTTCGACGGACTCGCCGACGGGGAGCTCGACCAGCTGCGGACCGACTTCGTACGCAAGGCCGTGCTGGCGGGCACCGACCGGGTCTGCCGGCCACTTCTCGCCGCCGGCCGGACGGCCGAGGACCTCGCCGTCCTCACGCTGGGTGACGTGCCGCCGTCGGCCGACCGCGAACGGTTGCGGGCCCGCCGCGCCGAACTCGGCCTGCCGGCCGGCGACGACTCGGCGCTGCTCGTCGACGCCGTCACCGGGGAACCGGTGGGGGTCGAATCCCTGCCGATCCATCTGCGGCGGGCCCGACTGACCCGTGTGAGCGTTGAGGCCAACAGCGGCGTCTGCCGCGGTATGTTGCGCGAACGGTACGGAACTCGGGGGTTGGGCGAGGTGGAGGAGGACCGATGAAAGCCGTTCGGTTGCACGGATACCACCAGCAGCCGGTCGTCGAGGACGTGCCGGAACCGAAGGTCGAAGGTCCGCTCGACGTGGTCGTCAAGATCGGCGGCGCTGGGGTCTGCCGTACCGACCTGCACATCATCGACGGCCAGTGGGATCAGGCGATGCATCCGACGCTGCCGTACACCATCGGCCACGAGAACGCCGGCTGGGTGCACGACGTGGGCTCGGCCGTGACCAACGTCGCGGTCGGCGACACCGTGATCCTGCATCCCACCCCGACCTGCGGCCTCTGCCGGGCCTGCCGGGCCGGCCAGGACATGCACTGCGTCAACAGCAGCTTTCCGGGGCTCGACAGTGACGGCGGTATGGCGGAGTTCCTGCTGACCTCGGCGCGCGCCTGCGTCAAGCTCGACCCGGGCACGCGGCCGGAGGACGTCGCCGCGTTGGCCGACGCCGGCATCACGGCCTACCACGCGGTGCGCAAGGCCATCCCGTTGCTCTACCCCGGCACCACCTGCGCGGTGATCGGCGCCGGCGGGCTCGGCCATATCGGCATCCAGTGCCTCGCCGCGTTGACCGCCGCGGAGGTCATCGTGGTGGACCGCAACCCCGACGCCCTCAAGCTCGCGGCCGAGCTCGGCGCCCAGCACACCGTGGTCGCCGACGGGACGCATGTCGACGCGGTGAAGGACCTCACCGACGGGTTGGGTGCCGACGTCGTACTCGACTTCGTCGCCGAACAGGGCGCCGAGAACGACGGTTTCGCCATGACCCGGCCGGCCGGCTCCTACTTCGTCATCGGCTACGGCGGCACTCTCACCATCCCGACGCTCGACGTCATCTCCACCGAACGCAACATCATCGGCAACATCGTCGGCACCTACAACGAGCTCGCCGAGCTGATGGTCCTGGCGCAGACCGGCAAGGTCACCCTGCACACCAAGACCTACCCGCTGGATGCGGCGCCGGAGGCGCTCCGCGATCTCGACGCCGGCAAGGTCCGCGGGCGGGCCATCCTCGTTCCGTAGTCCACACGCCCACGACCACCACGCCCCAGGAGGACCACATGGCCAAGGAGTTGCGATTCGGTGAAGACGCCAGGGCCTTGCTGCTCTCCGGGGTCGAGCAGCTGGCCGAGGCGGTGAAATCGACCCTGGGGCCCAAGGGCCGCAACGTCATCCTGGAGAAGATCACCGGTTCCCCGGTGGTGACCAACGACGGCGTCACCATCGCCCGGGAGATCCACCTGGGCAACCAGTTCGAGAACATGGGTGCCCAGCTGGTCAAGGAAGCGGCGATCAAGACCAACGACATCGTCGGTGACGGGACCACGACGGCGACGGTGCTCGCCGAGGCGATCATCAAGCTCGGTATGAAGGCGATCGGGGCGGGCGGCAACCCCGTCCTCGTCAAGCGTGGTGTGGATCTCGCGGTCGCCAAGCTGGTCGAGCACCTGCAGAGCGTGGCGCACCCGGTCACCACGGAGGCCGACTATGCGCGGGTCGCGGCGATCTCCGCGAACGACGACGACGCCGTCGGCGCGGTACTGGCCAAGGCTCTGTACACGGTCGGCGACGGCGGGATCGTCACCGTCGAGGAATCGGGCGACAACGGGATGAGCGTCGACTTCGTCGAGGGGTTCGAATACGACAACGGCTACGTGTCGCCGTATCTGGTGACCCATCCGGCCAGCCTCGAGGCGATCCTGGACGACCCGTACATCCTGTTGTGCAGCGAGAAGATCACGAAGGTCCAGCAGCTGATGCCGTTGCTCGACAAGGTGATGCGAGCTCCGCGGCCGTTGGTGATCATCGCCGAGAACATCGAGGGCTCGGCGCTGAGCATGATCGTGCACAACCACGTGAACGGGGTGTTCCAGTGTGTCGCGACGAAGGCACCCGGGTTCGGTGACCGCAGGCTGCGGAAACTCGAGGACATCGCGACGATCGTGGGCGGCGAGGTCTTCAGCAAGCATTCCGGCTTCAGCCTGGAGACCATGACCATCGACCAGCTCGGCCGGGCCCGGCAGGTCCGGGTGACCGCCGACCGCACGGCCATCATCGACGGAGCGGGGTCGGCGGACCAGGTGGCCTTCCGGCTCGCCCAGCTGCGGGCCGAACTCGAGCGCGCGACGTTCGGGATCGACGAGGACGTGCTCACCGAGCGGATCGGGTCGCTGTCCGGCAAGGTCGCGGTGATCAAGGTCGGTGCGCCCACGAACGCCGAGCTCACCGAGTTGCAGCACCGGGTCGAGGACGCGCTATCGGCGACCCGTGCCGCGATGGCCGAAGGCATCGTCGCGGGCGGCGGCGCGGTCCTGGTGCACGCGGCGCCGGTGCTCCAGCAACTCGATGTCGAGCGGGACTACGCCATCGGCGTGGAGATCGTGCGCCAGGCACTCACCGAACCGGCCTTCCTGATCGCCAGCAACGCCGGCTATTCGGGCCAGGAGGTCGTGGCGAAGGTCTCCCAGATGGACGTCGACGAAGGGTTCGACGCCCTCCAGGGCCGTTACGGCAACATGATCGACATGGGCGTCATCGACCCGCTGCGGGTCTGTCGGGCCGCCCTGGAGAACGGCGCCTCGGTGGCGGGTCTGTTGCTCACCACCAACACGCTGATCGCCGAGGAACAGACGCCCTGGGGTGGCAGTCGCTCCCTGATGACCGAGTTCGGGCAGTTGGACGAGGGTTTGCACCAGCCGTCGCCTGACTCCAGCACGCCACAATCGCTGGGCCTCGGACCGTCGGTCGGGTGACCGTCCGGGAGTCCCCGCCCGGCACCGGTAAGGACGGCACGGTGCCGGAATGGTCCGTCGGCCAGATAGAGCCGGCGTCGCCCGACGATCTGAGCGCGCTCGCTCAGCTCCGCGCCCGCGGGCGGGTGCGCGGAGCGGTCGCTCTGCTGGGTCCGGCGTTCGTGGCTGCCGTCGCCTACATCGATCCCGGCAACTTCGCGACGAACTTCTCCGCCGGCGCCCGCTTCGGCTACGCCTTGCTGTGGGTGGTCGTCGTCGCCAACCTGATGGCCATGCTGGTGCAGTACCAGTCGGCGAAGGTAGGAGTGGTCACCGGCCGGGATCTGCCCGAGCTCTGCCGCGAGCATTTCCCGCGGGCGGTGTCGCGCAGCCTGTGGGTGCAGGCCGAACTCATCGCGATGGCTACCGACCTGGCGGAGTTCATCGGCGCCGCCGTCGGCCTGAACCTGCTGTTCGGCGTACCGCTGTTCCCGGCGGGTGTGATCACCGCTGTCGTCGCCTTCATCATCCTCGCCCTCCAGCAGCGCGGGCACCGCCGGTTCGAGCTCGCGATCGTCGGGCTGCTCGCCATCGTGCTCCTCGGCTTCGCCTACGACCTCATCGCGGTCGGTGCCGATCCCGGGGGCATCGCTGCGGGGCTGGTCCCGGGTTTCTCCGGCTCCGACAGCGTGCTGCTCGCGGCCGGAATCGTCGGGGCGACGGTCATGCCGCACGTCGTCTACCTGCACTCGGCGCTGACCAAGTACCGGGTGGAATGCCGCGACGACGGCGAACGCCGCCAGTTGCTGCGCTTCCAGCGACTCGACGTGACGGTCGCGCTCGGCATCGCCGGTGTCATCAACCTGGCGATGATGATCGTCGCGGCGTCGCTGTTCCACAGTGCCGGCGTCGTCAAGGTCGACTCGCTCGAAGCGGCGCACACCAACCTCGCGCGGCTCGCCGGCGGCGGCGCCGCACTGGCGTTCGCCGCCGCGCTGCTCGCGTCCGGCTTGTCATCCTCGAGCGTGGGTACCTACGCGGGCCAGGTGGTCATGCAGGGCTTCATCCGGCGCCGGATCCCGCTGTACGTGCGGCGCGGGCTGACGATGCTGCCCGCCCTGCTCGTGCTGGGCCTGGGCCTGCCCACGACCGAGAGCCTCATCCTCTCGCAGGTCCTGCTCTCGTTCGGGATCCCGTTCGCCCTCATACCCCTGCTGCTGGTGGCCCGGCGGACCGACATCATGGGCTCGCTGGTCAACTCGCGGCTCACGACCGCCGCGATGGGTGTGATCGCGGCGACGATCATCCTCTTGAACGTGTTCCTCATCTACTCCGCGATCTTCCGGTAGCGCCCCACGCCACCGGCCGGGCTCCACGACCAGGAAGTCACCTGATGACCCAGACCACACCGTCCGAGCCACCGACCGTCCTGCGGCGGTTGGACAGCGGCAGTGCCACCACGCTGGTCAACCTGCTCGCCACCTTCGAGGACCTGCAGATGGTGCTGCGGTGCTGCGAGCGCCTGATGTCCGAACTCGGCGCAGGCGACGCCGACGACGTCGCGATCGAGAGCGTCTGGACCACGGCTGTGCTCTCCTACGCGCGTTGCTTCTCCACCGACGATGCTCGCGCCCCCCTCACCGAGGACGATCTCACGGCCACCCTGTCCAACTCCGACGTGCTGGACTGGCACCGCGTACTCCTGCAGCTTCGCCAGCACTACGCACATCCCAGCGTCAATCCCCGTGAGCGGTTCTCGGTCGGGGTGGCCCAGGCAGCGGACGGCACGGCCGGCGGTATCGGGGTCGCCTCCGCGCGACAGCCGTCCGTGGACGACATCACGGTCCGCCAGACCGGGGCGATCGCGTTCGGGCTGAGCAAGATGGTGAACGATCGCATCGCGGACCAGCAGGCAAAGGTGTTCGACGAGGTGAAGGACCTCGGCAAAGCCGAGCTGGACCAGCTCGCGCCGCTGGAGGTCGCGCCACCCGACGAGCAGCCGGATGCGACGGGACCGGCTACGCCGTAGCTGCTGGCCATTTCGCGGACGCCGGACGGACGATCACGCCTTCTGCGTCAACCCGGTCAGTTCCTCCGAACGCTCCCAAAGCTCGGCGGCGAGGCGGTCGTCCTGTGCCTGGGCGCTCGGCTGCACCACCTTCTCCTTCTCGACGTACTGGCCGCGCAGCTCACCAGCGCCGGGGTCGAGGGTGAGCCAGACCAGCGAACGTGCTCCGCTCGCCGCAGATCGCAGAAACGGCGCGGCAAGGGTGAGACTGATTCGTGCCACCGTGCCGTCGTTCTTGCCGAAGCCGGTGCGAATCACGCCGGGGTGGAAGCAGTTGGCGGCGATGCCCGGGTTGCGGCGCTGTAGCTCGCGGGTGAAGAGGACGTTGCAGAGTTTGGAGGTGCCGTAGACGCGTCCGGGGCGGAACCGATCCCGTTCCGATTGGAGGTCGCTGAGGTCGAGCGAACCGCCTTTGTGGGCGTCGCTCGCCGTCGTCACTACTCGTCCGCCTACGGCGGTCAGCCGCGACAGCAGCAGATTGGTGAGCAGGAACGGGGCGAGATGGTTGAGCGCGAAGGTCCGCTCGAAGCCGTCCTGGGTGACGTGCCGCGACGTGAACATCGCACCGGCGTTGTTCGCGAGCACATCGATACGCGGATAGTCGTCCAGGAGCTCGGCTGCGAGCTTGCGGACCTCGCTCATCCGCTCGAGGTCGGCGACGTGCTCGTGAACCGTACTGCCGCTCGCGCCGGCGGCGCGTGCCTCCGCTGCGGTCTCTCGTACCCGCGCCTCATCGCGGCCGACGACCGCCAGCTCGGCGCCACGCCGGACCAACTCGACGGCGGCCGCCCGCCCGATCCCTCGCGTTGCACCAGTAAGAATCACGACCGGCATCGCTGCAGCCTAATCCCAGTTCTCGTGCTGATGGTTCTGGAGTCGACGGTGCTGCGATGCGGACCAGTCGTCATGGACCCTGGGCCGGCTCGGTGAACTCGGCGGTGGTCGCCACCGGCGCGGCGTTCGACGTCGGCGCGGTGCTCCCACCTGTGTCCGGGTCGTGATCCTGCGGGGCTGTCTCACTGAGGGCCGGGGGTCGGGTCACGTGGCGGCGGCCGGTGGGTGTGGTCCAGGTGAGGGTGGCGTCGTCGTCTTGTGTGACGGTCCAGCGGGTGTGGTGTTTGAGTCGGTGGTGGTGGCGGCAGAGGGCGGCGAGGTTCGTCGCGGTGGTGGGTCCGGTGGGGTAGGGGGTGGTGTGGTCGAGGTCGGCGGTGGTGGCGGGTTGTCGGCAGCCGGGGAACCGGCAGGTGTGGTCGCGGGCGCGGACGTGGTCGGCGAGTGGGGCGGGTGTGGGGTAGCTGCGGCGGCCGTAGTCGAGCAGCGCGCCGGTGGTCGGGTCGGTGAGTAGGCGCCGCCAGCGGCCGTCGGTGGCGATGCGGCGGGCTTCGGCGGCGGTGATGGGTCCGTAGCCGGTGAGGTGGGCGGGGTGGTGGTCGGCGCCGAGCAGGGTGGTGGCGGCGACGGTGACCTGTATCAGGGCGGGCGTCGGCTGGCCGGGTCCGCGGGTGTGGGCGAGGTCGGTGAGGGCGTCGGCGCGGCGGGCGTCCATCGACCGGCCGTCCGCGGTTTTCTTCGCCAGGGTGGTGAGTTGGTGGTAGAGGGCGGTGGCGTCGGCGGCGCGTAGCAGCGCCCACAGTTCGGCCATGCCGTTCCCGGCGGGGGTGAGTACGACGCGGCGGTCGGCGTAGGCCTGGGCGTGGCGGTGTTGCGCGCCGGCGGGGTCGGCGGCGATCACCGCCCGCGCCAACGCCGCCCGCAGCTGCCCGAGGGTCTGCCCGGCCGCGCGGGGCAGCACCCGGTCCTGCACGACGCTGGCCTGGGTGGGGGTGAGTGGGCGGGTGGCGTCGACGACCGACCGGGCCTTGACCGCGTCGATCGCCCCGGTCGACCAGGCGGTCAACGTGG
>DASXJE010000298.1 GCA_036497565.1 Mycobacteriales bacterium | reverse complement strand
CTGCAGGCGGGCGGGCTGCCGTTCGTCTTCCCGACCGCGAGCCTCGGCGAGTCGTTCATGTCGCCGACGACCATGCTCTACCGCAACATGCTCGCGCTGGAGACCGAGGAGCTCGTGCGGGCCCAGCCGATGGACGCGGTGGTGATGCTCGGCGGGTGCGACAAGACGGTGCCCGCCCAACTGATGGCGGCCGCCGTCAGCGACGTTCCCGTCGTGCTCGACGTCGTCGGTGCCATGACGACCGGTTCGTGGCGCGGAGAGCGGCTGGGCGCCTGCACCGACTGCCGGCGCTACTGGGCGCGCTACCGCTCCGGTGAGCTTGACCAGACCGAGATCGGCGAGCTGGAGGGCTCGCTCGCCACCACTGCCGGCACCTGCATGGTGATGGGGACAGCCTCCACGATGGCCTCCCTCACCGAGGCGCTTGGCATGATGCTCCCCGGCGGCGCGACCCCGACCTCGCCGTCCGGCGCCCGGCTGCGGCACGCGACGCAGACCGGGAGGCGGGCCGTCGAACTGGCCCGCGACCCCGTCGTGCCCCGCGAGATCCTGACGCCCGCGGGGTTCGAGAACGCGCTGCACGTGTTGGCGGCCCTGGGTGGCTCGACGAACGCAATCGTGCACCTGCTCGCGGTGGCCCGCCGGGTCGGCGTCGCATTCAGCCTCGACGACGTCGACCGGGTGGCGCGCCAGACGCCCCTGCTCGTCGACCTGAAACCGTCCGGCACGCGCTACATGGAGGACTTCCATAACGCTGGGGGAGTCCCGGTGTTGCTTCGTGCCTTGCAGGACCGCCTGGACCTCACCCACGTCGGGGTGAGCGGGCGGCCGTTGCGGGACCTGGTGGGCAGCACTGACCCGCCCGCGGCGTGGCAGGACGTGATCGGCACGCTCGACAGTCCGGTCGGCGACGTTGGTGCGCTAGCGGTGCTGCGCGGGTCACTGGCCCCCGACGGAGCGGTACTCAAGGTGGCCGCGGCCTCGCCGCAGCTGTTGCAGCACACCGGCCCGGCGGTCGTCTTTGACTCGCCCGAGGACGCAGCGGCCCGGCTCGACGATCCGACGCTCGACATCACCGCCGGCCACGTGCTGGTGCTTCGCAACGCCGGCCCGGTCGCGTGCGGCATGCCCGAGGCGGGCTCGCTGCCGATCCCGCGGCGGCTGGCGGCAGCCGGCGTCAAGGACATGGTGCGGGTTTCGGACGCACGGATGAGCGGCACGTCCTACGGCACCGTTGTATTGCACTGCGCCCCCGAGGCCGCCGTCGGAGGTCCGCTGGCGCTGGTCCGCGACGGCGACCTTGTCTGTCTGGATGTCGCGGGCCGGCGCATCGACCTGCTGGTCGACGAGGACGAGCTGGCCCGCCGCCGCGGGTCTGTCGGCAGGGCAAGCCTGCCGGCGCGTGGCTGGGCCCGGCTCTACGCCGAGACAGTGCTGCAGGCGAACCTGGGCGCGGACCTGGCCTTCCTGACCGCCGCCGGCCCCGACGACCCGGGGGCGGCCGGATGACCGGTTCGTTCGGACTGGACGGAATGGTGCCCTCGCACCGACTCGACGGAGGAGACCCCCAATGATGGTTCTGCGCCCGGGCGTGTGGGGCGTCCTGCCCACGCCGTTCCACAGCGACTCGCTCGCGGTCGACACCCGCTCTCTCGAGACTCTGGTGGCTGGCTACCGCCGGTTGGCTGTCAACGGAGACGTCGCCGGGCTGGTGGCGCTCGGCGTGTTTGGCGAGGCCGCCCGGCTCAGCGCCGACGAACGCGTGCACGTGCTGCGCACCGTGGCCGCCGCGGCGG
This sequence comes from Mycobacteriales bacterium, assembly GCA_036497565.1. Taxonomy (NCBI): domain Bacteria; kingdom Bacillati; phylum Actinomycetota; class Actinomycetes; order Mycobacteriales; species Mycobacteriales bacterium. The sequence continues at coordinate 11,932 of DASXJE010000298.1, read as the reverse complement.
CTGGTCTGGAGATCGTCGCCGGCATCGCTTTCGCGGACCCGGCGGCTGCCCGCGACGAGGCCGCGCGCCTCGCCGCGGCGGTGCCTGGCCTTCGCGCGGTGATGGTGCAGGTCAGCTCGGCCGACCCGGAGGCACTCGTCACCGATCTCACCGCCGTGTACCAGGCGTGCGGCCTGCCGATCGTGGTGCAGGACTACCCGCTCAGTAGCGGCGTCCGGATAGACGTTGACTCGCTGGCCAGTGCGGTCAACGCCCTGCCCTGCGTCACGGCCGTCAAGTGCGAGAGCCCGCCGACGTCGGTGGCGATCGCCAGGCTCGCGCCGCTGGTACGCGGTGTGCCGCTGTTCGGCGGTCTCGGGGGCGTCGGGCTGCTGGACGAGCTCTGCGCCGGCGCTTCGGGCGCCATGACCGGCTTCTCCTACCCAGAGGCCCTGGTCGCGGTCGTCGCCGCCTGGCGTGCCAACGGGTTCGCCGGTGCGCGCGATGCGATCGCCCCGTGGCTGCCGCTGATGAACTTCGAAGGCCAGCTCGAGGTGGGTCTCGGGCTGCGCAAGGAGCACCTGCGCAGGCGGGGCTTGATTGCCTCAGCCTCGGTCCGGGCCCCGGGTGTCGCCGCGCCGGAAGAGCTGCGTGAGTGCATTGCCAGGCAGCTGGCCACTGTGCCGGTCGAGGTGCGCTCGTGAGCGCGGGATCGGGGCGCCGCGTCGCGCTTGTGGCCGGGGGGACGAGCGGCTTGGGCCTGGCCATCGGGCGGGGGCTGGCCGAGGCCGGGTTCGCGGTGGCACTCGGCGGTCGACGCGTCGAGCTGGCTCGGCGGGAGGCCGAGGCGCTGCCCGAGGCCGTGGGAGTGGAGCTCGACATCGTCGATTCCGGCAGTGTCGCCGCGGCCGTCGCCACGGCACGCGAGAGTCTCGGCCCGATCGATGTCGTGGTGCTCAACGGCGGTGGCCCGCCCCCGAGCGCGGCGACCGATCTAGACCTCGACGCCGCGCGCGCGGCGGCCGAACTACTCCTGCACGGCCCGATCGGGGTGCTGAACCACTGCCTGCCTTCGATGCGCGAGCGGAGCTGGGGACGGGTGGTCGCCGTCGGGTCGAGCGCAGTCCAGCAGCCGATCCCGGGACTTGCGACGTCGAGCATGTATCGGACCGCTCTGGCCAGCTACCTCAAGCTGCTGGCCGAGGAGTGCGCACCTCACGGCGTCACCGTCAACATGGTGCTCCCCGGACGCATCTCCACCGACCGCACCGCGCAGCTCGACGCTGGGGCGGCCCAGAGGACCGGTCGCAGCGTCATGGAGGTTCGCGCCGCGTCACAGGCGACCATCCCGATGAGGCGTTACGGAACGGCCGCGGAGTTCGCCGCGATGGGGGTGTTCCTCTGTTCGGACCAGGCTCGGTACGTGACCGGCGAGCAGATCCGAGTGGACGGCGGCCTGGTGCGGGCCCTGTGAGCCGCGGGCAAGGGTCAGCGGTCGGCCGGCGTAGACAGCGGCGGCTGGCCGGGGAGTGGTTTGAACACGTTGTCGTGCTGGCCAGGCAGAACACGAGGAGAACATCATGCAACTAGGCAGCGTACGGAGCGCCGACGGTCGCGTCCGCGCCGTCGCCAATGTCGACGGTCTCGGCTTCGTCCCGACCAGCGACCTCGGCTGCGCCGACGACTTGTTTGGCCACCTGCTTCGCGACGATCTCCACCAGCTGCGGGCCGCGGTAGCCGGCCGCGCAGCGGCCCAACCGGTCACCGAGCCGTTCGACGCCCCCTACCGCCATCCCCGCAAGATCTTGGGCATCGGCCTCAACTATCGCGCGCACGCCGCCGACCTCGGCGCGCAGGCGCCCCGTAGCAGCCCGGCATCTTTCCTCAAGGGCGACCACACGATCATTGGGCCGGAGGAGGGAATTCGCGTCCCCCCGGGCATCGGCCGGGTCACCGCCGAGGCCGAGCTCGCCCTTGTCATCGGCAAGACCTGCTACCAGGTCGGCGTGGAGGAGGCCTGGGACTACGTCGCAGCGGTCACAGCCGTGCTGGACCAGACCGCGGAGGAGGTCCTGCTGGAGAACCCGCGGTACCTCACCAGGACGAAGAACTATCCGACGTTCTTCTCGTTCGGTCCCTACCTGATGACGGTCGACGAGGCGCGCGATCGCATTGGTGACCTCGACGGACTCGTCGTCAAGACCGTGCACAATGGGGTCGTCCACCGAGAGGCGCCGGTACGGGACATGATCTTCTCGCCGGCCGAGCTGCTGAGCTTCCACAGCCACGTGATGCCGCTCTATCCCGGCGACATACTTTCGACCGGGACGCCGGGCGCGATCGCCATCGCGCCCGGCGACGAGGTGAGCTGCGAACTCGTCGGTCTCATGAAGCTCACCAATCCCGTGGTCGGAGAGGTCGCAGGAAAGTGACCATCGGTGCCCTCACTGCGCCGACCTTCGGATCGGGTGTGCGCGGCGACGCGCATCAACGCCGTGCGAGTGGGGGCAGCGGTTCCGCCTTGCCGACGATGAACGCGTAGGTGAGCGCACCGACCACGGCCACGATCGCGGCCAGCAGGAAGGCCGGCAGGTACGAGCCGTGGTAAATGTCGAGCAGCAGACCGAACACGAACGGGCTGATGATCCCGGCGATGTTCGATGCGAAGTTTTGGATACCGCCGATCGAGGCGACGTGCCGCGAGCTCGGCGCGATGTCGCCAGGCAGCGACCAGATTCCGGTCGCGGCGATCGCCAGACTGGCGTACGACACCGCGAGGAACAGCAGCGCCACGTACACCGACGGAGCCGGCGCGGCGAACACGATCGCGGCTCCGCCGAGTAGGCCGCCGACCATCACGGTCTTGCGGACCTTCGTGACGTTCGCGCCCCGCTTGATCAACCGGTCGGCGACGAGTCCCGCGACCCAGCCCCCCACGATCGCTGTGATGCCAGGCAGCGTCCCGAGTGTGCCCAGCTGCAGGAGATCGAGTCCGCGCGCTTCCTTCAGGTACGTGGGGAACCACGTCAGGAAAAAGTAGATGACGAAGTTCAGGCAGAAGAAGCCGAGCATCATCCCTTGCACCGTGCGGTAGCGGAACAGATCGATCCAGCGGACCTCCGCCGCGTTCTCGTCGTCGGTCTCGTCGAGCCTGCCGCCGCCCACGACGATGTACTCGCGCTCGGCGTCGTTGGCGTGCTTGTGCTGCATCGGGTCGCGGTAGTACCAGTACCAGACGGCGGCAAGGCCGAGCCCGGCGACGCCGAGCACGATGAACGAGAAGTGCCAGCTGACCAGCGCGATCAGAGACGTGACGACCGGTAGGGCCAGCACGGTGCCCACCCGTGAGCCGGAGTCGATCACAGCCGTCGAGAACGCCCGCTCGTGCTGGGGGAACCACCGTGACGACGCCTTGGTCGCGGCGGGGTAGGCCGGCGCCTCTCCAAGACCGAGTGCGAAACGCATGGCGAACAGTGACCCGAACCCGCGCACGAGTGGGGTCAGGGCGGTGACGATCGACCACCACAGGGCGGCGAACGTGAAGGCCCGCCGCGCTCCGACCTTGTCGGTGAACCAACCCGCGGCGAGCATCGCGCCGTCGTACGCCCAGAAGAAGGCGCCGAGGATGAGCCCCTTCTCGGCATTGCTGAGCTGCAGGTGGAGATCTTCGGTGATGAAGGGAAGCGCGACGCTCAGGTTGGCCCTGTCGAGGTAGTTGAGCGACAGGCCAATGAACGCGAGCGTCAGGATGCGGTAGCGGATACGGCTCGCCCCGGCGGGCGCCCTCGCGATGACGGTGCGTTCGAGGGGGCCCGAGGCTCCGGTCGACGACGACACCCTGGCACCGTATCTGGGATGTAGCCGAACCTCTAGCCAGAAATCCGACCTCTGCTACCCCGGTGTTGCCGTGCCTACGACGCGGCACCGTACGGATCATGCTGTCGGTCGTCACGCCGACGCCGCCCGGTCCTCAGTGTGCGACGAGGCTGGCGTAGCTCTCGCGGAGTTGGCCGCGGGCAATCTTGCCGGTGACGTTGCGCGGGAGCGCGTCGACCAGGCGCAGTGCGCGCGGATGTTTGAACCGGGCCAGGCGGCCGTCGAGGTATTCGGTGATCGTGTCCAGGGTGAGGGTTGTGCCTGGCCGGACGGCGACGACCGCCAGGCCGACCTCGCCGAACATCTTGTCCGGGATCGCGATGATGGCGACCTCGGCCACCGCGTCGAGCTCGGCAATCGTCGCCTCGACCTCGAGCGGGTACACGTTCTCCCCGCCGGAGCGGTACACCTCGTGCAGCCGTCCGACGACGTAGTGATGTCCGAGAGCGTCACGCCGCATCACGTCGCCGGTGCGTAGCCAGCCGTCGGTGAAGGTCTGCTCGGGCGGCACACCGAAGTAGCCGCGGGTGACCACGGGGCCGCGCGCCCAGACCTCGCCGGGTTCGTCGACGCCGGCATCCGTGCCGTCGTCGCGGACCAGACGCAGCTGAACGTGCGGCACCGCGTGCCCCGAGGATCCGGCCTCGACGGCCTCCGGATCTGTGCCGTCGAGGGTGCAGACGATCGGCCCGAGCTCCGTCGAGCCGTAGGCCATGGTCAACGCGAAGCGCCGTTCACGCCAGGCGGAGTGGATGTTGCGGAAGGTCGGGCCCCAACCGCCGAACAACGCGCACCGCAGCGTGCTGAACTCCGCGGCGGCGAACTCGGGCAGTGCGGTGATGTACTCGTAGATCTGCAGCACGCCGCAGAAGTGCGTGATCGCACGGGCCGGGTCGGTGAGCAGCGCCAACGTGACCGCCGGGTCGAAGCGGCGCGTCGTGGTGACGTGACCGCCCCAGAACAGGGCGGGATTGGTGAACACGTTGAGGCCACCGGCGTGGAACCACGGTACGACGTTGAGGTGGTGCACGTTCCGTTCGGCCATCCGGCAGGCGTGGGCGAGGTTGATCGCGTGCCAGGTGAGCTGGTCGCGGTCGACCATGACGCCCTTGGGGCGGCCGGTGGTGCCGGAGGTGTACATGATCTGGACGAGGTCGGCGGGGTCGCCGGGTCGACCGGGCACGCCGTCGGGGCCGGACACCGCTGCCTCGTAGTCGTCGCACGAGCAGGCCGCGCCCCATGCCATCCGGTGTCGGACGGCTGCCGTGTCGGCGAGCCGCTGCCCGAGCTCCGTCCATGTCGAGTCGTGCACCAACAGTCGGGGCGACGCGTCGGCGACGATCGCGTCGAGCTCGGCGCGGGCCGCCCGCCAGTTCAGCGGCACCATCGCCAGTCCGGCACGCATGCACGCGAACTGGACCTCGACCAGCCGCGTGTCGTTCTCCGCGATCAGTACGACGCGATCGCCAGGGCGTAGCCGGTAGTGCTCGGTGAGCCGATGGGTGAGCGAGGCCACCCGGCGCTCCAGCTCGCCCCAGGTGAAGACTTCGCCGCTCTCGTGTCCGGTCAGTGCGGGTGCGTCGGGTGTGCGGAGCGCGTTGGACGCGACCCAGTCCCGTGCTCGAGCATCAATCCGTGCCACCGGCCGAGCATGGCAGCAATGTGGTTAAGAAGCAACGTATCCTTGAGGCGGGCTACGTGGTGAAACCGCGGGCCACCAGCGTCGCCATGACATCCACGATGCGCGCGTCGTCGGGTACTCCGGTCTCGGCGGGCAGGAACCAGGAGTCGAGCGCGCCGACCAGTAGCACCGTGCCGAAGGTCGCCCGGAGCGCGATGGATGACTCGGACGGTGGGAACGGCCCCCGCCGTGCGTACCCCTCGGCCACCGAGGACAGCTGATCGAGCGTGGGGGCGAGCCGCTCACCCATCTGGCGCATCAGGTCGTCGCCCTCGCTGGACCGCATGGCGGAGAGCATCGCCCGCACCACCGTGCGACGTTCCCGGATCACCCGGTAGAGCTCGGCGACGAACTCCCGGATCACCGCCTCCCGGCTGTGGCCGGGCAGCTCCGGCTCGGCCCAGGTTGCGCTGAACTCGGTGAGGAACGCGGCGAATGGCTCGATCACCGCTTCCACCAGCAGGTTTCCCTTGCTTCCGAAATGGCGGAACAGCACTGAGGGGGACGCGTCGGCGCGACGCGCTATCTGGCGGTAGGTGGTGGCGTCGTAACCCTGCTCGGCGAACAACTCGGCACCGGCGGTGAGCAACGCCCGGCGCAGTTCGGCGGGCCGGCGGCGGGTGCCGGCCGTCATCGCGGGCCACCGTCGGGCCGGCCTGCCCGGCCGTGAGCGGTGAGGCCGGTCAATGCGCTGATCAGGTCCTCCCGCGCGGGCGGGCCGGCCGGGCCGGGGAAGAGCACATCGTCCAGGGCGGTCACCGCGACCATCATCGCGATCACTGTCCTGGCGGTCAGCTCGGGTTCGAACGGCGCGGCTCCCCGCTCCGACTCGACGCCGGGGGTGACGTCGGCCAACCCGGCGAACACCTCCCGCAGTCGCGACCTGGCCCCCACGAGGATCGGGTCCTCGTCGCCGGCGGCCTCCGCCGCGAGCACCGTGCGCATGATGCTCCGGTTCCGGGACAGGCCGTCGTGCAGTTCGGTGAGGAAGGCGCGGTTCGACGCGGTCGAGTCCGCCGGCCCGCCGCGCCAGATCCGCGCCATCTCGGCGAGCGACGCGGCGAACGGCCCGACCACCGCGTCGACGAGAAGATCGTTCTTGGTGCCGAAGTGCCGCAGCAGCACCGAGTCCGACACGCGGGCCTCGGCCGCGATCTCGCGGTAGGTGACACCCGCTACGCCACGCTCACGAGCCAACCGTGCCGCCGCCTCGAGCAGATCCTGCCTGACCCGCGCGCTGGAGCGGTTCGTGCGTCGCGCGCCGTCACCGTCCCGGGAAGTCACCGCGCAATGCTAACGTTCACCCATCGGGAAGAAGCATCGGTTCCTTGACAGTCCGGGTTTCGTCCGTCATCGTCGTCGGAGGCCGACATGGAGGTCGGCGAAGCATTCCGGGAGCGAGCACCTGATGGCCGAAAGACCCCGTACCGCGTTCGACCCGCACGACCCGGCTCTGGCGCCCGTGCAGCACGAGGTGCTCACCGGGCTGCTCGAACACTGCCCGGTTTCGTGGAGCGAACGGCACGGCGGATTCTGGTCGCTGACCAAGTTCGACGACGTGGTCGCGGCGGCCCGCCAACACGAGACGTTCACCGTCGAGCAGGGGGTGATCGTGCCGGCCCTGGGCGCGACCACGCCGATTCCACCCGCCCAGGTGGATCCACCGGAGCACGGCAAGTACCGCAAGATCCTGCTGCCGTTCTTCAACGCGAAGGCCGTACTGGAGTACGAGGATCTGATCCGGGGAATCGTGCGCGAGGCCATTGCGGAGTTCGCCTCGCGCGGAACGGCCGAGTTGGCCCAGGAGTTGGCGCACCCCGTCCCGACGGTGGCGATCGCGGCCATCCTGGGACTCGACCGCGGCCAGTGGCGAGAGATTCGGGACCTCGTCGACGACTACCTGCTCGCCGCGACCAAGGGCAGCGAGGACCGGCGGAAGGCGGCCGGGGCGTTCGAGCGGTTCGTGCGGTCCGCCGTCGAGGCTCGCCGCGGCAGGCCCGCCACCGACCGGCTCGGCGTCATCGTCAACAGCGAGATCGACGGTGCGCCCATTCCGGACCACATGGTGGTCGGCATGGTGCACGTGCTGGTCACCGCCGGGCACGAGACCACGATCAACGGCATCGCGAACGTGCTCTGCCATCTCCTGACCGTCCCGGGGCTGAAGGACCGAGTGCTCGCGGACTCCTCGCTGCTGCCGGCGGTGATCGCCGAGTCGCTGCGCCTCGAGTCGCCGGTGATGTGCATGGCTCGGACCGTCGTCTCGGACGTCCAGGTCCGCGGCGTCGAGTTGAGCGCCGAGGACAAGGTGCTCCTGCTCTACGGTGCGGCGAACCTCGACCCGGAGAGGTTCGAGGCGCCCACGCGGTTCCGACTGGGGCGCGAGCGGTCGCACATCGCGTTCGGTTCCGGCCCGCACCGCTGTGTCGGCGAGCACCTGGCGATGGTCGAGATGCGGGTGACGGTGCAGGAGGTCCTGAACACGATCCCCGACGTCAGGATCCCGGTCGGCGAGGCTCCGGTCTGGGGATCCGGCGCCGTGCGCCGCGGCGTGCGCGTACTGCCCGTCGAGTTCACGCCGGTTTAGCCGCGCCCCCAACCACTGCCGATCCGACGCCACACCACCACGCGAGCAGGTCGAGGTGATCACCCGGTGTTTCCCACATTGATGTCGCCGTTGCGGATCCGGAACTTCGAGGTGCGCAACCGCGTAGTGATCACCTCGCACGGCACCAGCGAGGCCTTCCGGAACCCGAGCGTGCCGGCGGACGGCTACATCGAGTACCTGCGGCGCCGCGCGGCCGGCGGGGCCGGTCTGATCATCGCGCAGCCGCAGTACCCGAACCCGTTCGGGCCGGTCGCGCCGAGCACCGTCGACCGGCACCGAAAACTGGCGGAGGCGGTCAAGGCCGAGGGAGCCGTGCTGCTGATCCAGCTCGCGCACCTCGGCGCGACCTTCCGATCGGACTCCGACGTGCGCAGGCCCCCGCTCTGGGGCTTCGACAGTGTGCAGACGGCGGACGGTGAGACAGCGCACCGGATGACCGACGCCGAGATCGAGCGCATGATCGAGGGCTACCGGGACATCACCCGGATGGCCGTCGACGCGGGTTTCGACGGTGTCGAGTTGCACGGGGCGCACGGCTACCTGGTGCAGCAGTCGCTGTCACCCTGGGGCAACCAGCGCGGGGACCGGTGGGGGCAGGATCGGACGTTGTTCGCCCGCCGGGTGATCGAGGCGGTGCGCCCGCTGCTCGGGCCCGAGCGGATCCTCGCCTACCGCACCGCGACCGACGACCTGAAGTCGCCTGAGGACGGTGGTCTCGGTCCGGCGGGGTTGGTCGAGACCGTGCGGGCGGTGCTGGGTACCGGCGAGGTGGATCTGCTCAACACGACGGTCGGGTTCGGCGGTCCGAGCTACAACGTCGCGATTCCGTCGTACCGGCACGGGGAAGCACCGAACATTCCGAGACTGCGCGGTATGCGCGCTGCCTTGGGGGAGGCGCTGACCGTTCCGGTGATCGGCACCGGCCGGATCGCCTCCCTCGGAGTCGCCGAGCGGGTACTGGCCGACGGGGACTGTGAACTGGTCGGGATGACCCGGGCGCACATCGCGGACCCGGACATCATCGCCAAGTCCGTTCGCCGCGAAGCGCATCGGGTGCGGCCGTGCACCGGCGCGAACGTCTGCGTCAACAGGAAGCTGGCCGGGTTTCCGGAGATCTCCTGCTTCCACAACCCGGAGGTGCTCCGGGAGCTCGAGCTGGCACCTGGGCTCGCCGCTACGCCGAAGCGGGTGGTGGTCGTGGGTGCCGGTCCGGCCGGGTTGAAGGCGGCCGAGGTCGCCGCCCGGTGCGGGCACGAGGTTCGGCTGTTCGACGCCCGGAGCCGGGCGGGGGGCCGGCTTCGTTTCGTCGAGCACACGGCCGCCTCGGCGCTCGCCGCATCGTTGGACCACCTCGCGTCCGAGCTGGCCGAGTACGGCGTGAAGCCCGAGCTCGGTGTGCGGGTGGACGCGAGGTTGCTCGGCGAGCTGGCGCCCGACCACGTCATCCTCGCGACCGGCTCGCTGCCGCCGGGCCCGGAAGCCGTGCCAGGTGGGGCGACCGGTCATGTCGTGTCGAGCAGCGAGGCCCTCGTCGGCGAGATCGACCACGACGTGCTCGTGTACGACACGGTGGGGGCGAACGAGGCCGCGCTGGTGGCGGAGGCTCTGGGCGCGCGGGGCAGCCGGGTCACCTTCGTGACCCGGTTCGAGACCGTCATGCCGTACGGCGGGTCGCTGCACCGGTTCGAGACGCCCGCCGTCCTGCGCCGCCGCGCCGCGCGGATCATCACCGAGGGCCTGCTCGGTGATCTCGACGGCCGGACCGCGACGATCGTCCGTTCCGACGGCGAGACGATCGCCGAGGTCGAGGCCGGCACCGTGGTAGCCGTGACCAGCCTCGAACCGGACAACGAGCTGGTCGCCGAACTCGAGCGTCTCGGCGTCCCCCATCGTCTGGTGGGCGACGCACTGGCGCACCGCACCGCTGTGCAGGCCTTCAAGGAGGGACAGGAGGCGGCGCTGGCGATCTGACCGGCCGGCACCCAGCAGGCTGTGTCAGCCGCGACGTGCGTCGGCGACCGTCAGACCGATCTCCTGAGCGACGCTGGCCACCAGCAGGCCGTCCCGGTTGTAGAACCGTCCGGTGCTCACGCCACGCGAACCGGCCGCCGCCACCGACTCCTGGGTCATCAACAGCCAGTCGTCGGCACGAAACGGACGGTGGAACCAGATCGTGTGGTCGAGGCTCGATCCGAAGACCCCGCGACCCTGGACCAGGTCGACCCAGGAGATCTCGCTCGGTGAGATCACCACCTCGAACATGACCAGGTCACTGCTGTAGGCCAGCGCGGCGGCCTGAACCAGCGGCTGATCGGGCAGCGTGCCCGGGATCCGCATCCACAGGATGTTGCGCGGCTCGCCGGGGTTCTGGTTCCACGGTTCGCGGCCGCCGTAGCGGACCTCGACCGGCCAGCCCTTCCCGGCATTCGCGGGGGCGGCGTCGCCCAGGTCGCGGAGGATGGCCTCGGCGCGCGGCAGGAAGTCCTCAGGTCCCGCGACCGAGGGCATCGGCTGCTGGTGGTCCATCAGGACGCCGCCCCGGTGGAAGGAGATCATGACCTCCGCCAGTGCGCGCTCGCCCTGGGTGACGGTTACCCGGCGGGTGCTGTAGCTGCTGGAGTCCCGCAGGTTGGTCACGGCGTAGCCGACGGGACTGGACGGGTCGCCGAGCCGCAGGTAGTAGGCGTGCATGGAGTTGACGAGTCGCTCGGCGGGCACGGTCTGCGCCGCCGCGAGCAACGCCTGGGCCAGCAGTTGGCCCCCGTACAGCCGGTCGAAGGCGCCCGGGCTGGGTTGGCTGACGAAACGCCCGTCGCCCCGCGGCTGGACGGCGAGCACCTCGTCGAGAAGGGAGGTCACCGCCGCGGTCATGGCATCGTCTTCCACCACCAGGTGTCCTCCCGCCGGTTGGTGCGCACAGTGCTGTCGCGGATTCGCAGGCAACCATAGAAGAAGCTGTGCATCCTTGCAAAGAAGCATCGGTTCCTTGACTGGCGGTCCGAGTTGCGAGACGGTCTGGGGACGCCGAGAGGGGGTCCGAGGATGGTGCACAGGCCAGCGCCGCGGCCGGCCCGCGGATTCGTGCTCGTGCACGGCGGGGCACATGGTCCGTGGTGCTGGGACAAGCTTGTGCCGTTGCTGAACCACCCGGCCGCCGCGATCGAGCTGCCGGGCCGGACCGCCGCCTCCGACGTGCCGCCTCGACCACTCCGCCTGGCGGACTATTCGACCGCGGTGGTCGACGGCGTGGACGCGGCCGGATTCGACGAGGTCGTGCTCGTCGGCCATTCGCTCGGCGGGCTGACACTGACGGCGGCGGCCGGTCTACTCGGCGAGCGTGTGAAGCACGTCGTCTATGTCGCGGCGATGGTGGCGGGACGGCCCGGTGCCCCGATCGACCTGCTGCCGCAACCGTTGCGCGCTGTTGTGCGCCGACGGCTGGCCCGGCCCGGGGGCGGGTCCGGCGGCCACCTGGAGCTGCCGGCCTGGGTGGTACGCCGGTACTTCTGCAATGGTCTGGACGACGCCGACACCCGTACTGTCCGGGAACTGGTGTGCCCCGAGCCCACAGCGCCGCTGCTCGAGCGGGGCCAGGGACCCACGCTGCCGGCACATCTGCCGAGGACCTACATCGGTTTCCGGAGCGACCGGGCCATCCCGCACTTCATGCAACGCCGGTTCGCCGCACGGATCGGGACGAGCCCGGTCAGGCTGGACGGCGGGCACGACGGGATGATCGGTAATGCCGCCGGGCTGGCCGCGCTACTCAACGGGATCGCCGCGATGGC
>DASXJE010000297.1 GCA_036497565.1 Mycobacteriales bacterium | reverse complement strand
CTCCGAAGGTGGCGGCACCCCGAGCGAATCGATCAGCCTGTCCTACAACAGCCTGAAGTTCACCTACTGGCCGACGACCACGACCGGCGCCCAGGGCACGGCCGTGACCACCGGCTGGGACGCCTCGAAGAACACCCCGATCTAGCTCACCGCTGCCGGAAGATGCCCTTCGGGAAGGCGCCGGCCGCGAGCAGCTGACGGGACAGCGGCTTACCGAGCTCGATCAACCGCTCCACGCCGGGCGCACCGAGGTGCGCCCACGGACCGCGGGCCAGGACGTCGGTCTCCTGTTCGATGTCGGCGCGCAGGGCGCTGCCCAGCTCGGTGAGTTCGTCGTCCTCGTCGAGCAGCCCGCGGCGGCGCAGACCCTCGGCCGCACCGGACCAGTCCTCGTCGGACCAGCCGCGGAGCTTTTTCGCCGCGGGTACGAAGAACCCCCGACCGGTCGCGGTATGCGTGATGAGGGCTTCCAAGCCGGTCAGGCCGTGGCGGAGCAGCGACGCGATGTGGCCGTCGCCGCGGTGTTCGCGCAGCAGGGTGACGGCGTGCCAGAGCACAAGATGCGGCTCTTTCGGCCAGTCCAGATCGGCGTGGGCGGCGTAGAGCGGCCGGCCCTCCGGGCGGCATCCCTCGGCCGCGACCCGGGTCAGCTCGGCCGCCTCGGCCAGCTCCGCCGAGGCGATGGTGTCGTCGCCGAACAACCGACGCAGGGCCGTGTCGGCGGTCCGCACCCGGGCGGCCAGGATCTCGTCGGGGCGCGCCAGGGTCCAGGCCCGCGGGATGTGCCGGGCGATCAGCGCCGGATTGAAGTTGTAGAACGTGGCGACCACGACACCCGGACCGACCTCGCCCATGGGCGCGGCGCGGCTGGCGAAGTAGGCCATCCGACCGGGCTCCAGCCCGATCCGGCTGAACTCTTCGTCGGCCTCAGGCACGAAGTAGACCAGCGAGTGGACCACTTCCGATGCCCGGTGGGCTCGGGACGCTTCACCGTCGGGAAGTTCGGAGTTAGTCATCCCCCCGGACGTTATCCGATCTTGTAGGTGTAGGGGATGCCGGCCAGTTCGTCACCCGCCGTGGTGAAGGTGCTGAAGTCGTCGACGAAGAGGGTGCCGCGGACGATGGTTCCCTTCGGCCCCTTCGGCGTAATGGTCACGCCGATCGTGGCGCTCTTGCCCGGCCGGATCGTGACCGGAGTGGTGGGCGGCGGCGACGCATGGATGCTGCGGAGCCAGACGTCGCCGGTGGTGGACGTGACCGCCGGGTCGAACGGCCGGGCATTGACCTCGGCGCTGAAGCTCACCGTTCCCGGCAATGCAGTCGGGGTGAACGGGCCGAGCTCACCGGCGAGCGTGATCCACGCTCCCGGCGCGACCATTGCCGCGCGCACCGAAGCGGTCGAAGTGTTTCCGACCGACGGGCCGACCACCTCCGGGTTACCGGAATTGGCCTGCAGGTCCGTCTGCACCGGCAACGTTGCCGCAGCGGTCGCCACCAGCGTGTTGGCCTCGGTGGGCACGAGCCAGGCTGGCCTCACGTCCGCGGACATCGGCAGCGCGATGCCGTTGGCCTTGCTCAAGGGCGCCAGCGCCAGCATCTGCGTGCCGGCGCCACGAGCGTCGACGAAGAACTTCTCCGCGGTGTTGCCGGTGTTGGTCACCCGCACGGTCGCCATCCGCTTCTTCCCGGCGGGGAGCACGGTGGTCGGACTCCGGGGCACGCCCGAACTGGTGACGTCGACCAAGTTGTAGCGCAACCGTCCCGAGAAGGGTTGCGAGGTACTCGTCCCTTCGATCGGGTTCAGCACCGCCAGGGCGAACTCCCATCGGCCGGCCTGCGGCGCACGCCGGAAGATCTGCAGCGTGCGGCCGACGACCGTGTTGCCCTGACTGTCGAGGGTGGCGTTGCTCTGTGCTCCCAGCGCCTGCCCCTCCGGGCTGATCAGATATCCGATCGCTACCTGGTCGGGCGCGGGCAGTGCCATGTTGATGCCCAGGTCCTTCTGACCGGGCGGGACGTTGAACATGAAGGTCTGGGTCTGGCCGGGGAAGCCGCGCCCGTTGCCACCGGTGAGGGTGCCGCTGAGGGTGCCGCCGGCGGAACTGGTCGAGATCAGGCTGCGCAGGGTCAGCGGTACCGACTCGGTCTGACTGAACCCCGAGCTCAGCTGGACCGACGCGCTCAGGTCACCGGGCTTTGCCGGGGTCACGACCCGGACGTTGAAGGTCCCGGACCGACCCGGTGCGAGGGTGAGGGTCGACGGACTCACGGCGCCGAATCCGACGTAGTCGCTGGTGGTGAAGTCGAAGTGCACCGGCCCGTTGAAGTTGTCCACCGGGTTGGCCGCAATCACGGCCGTCCAGGTCCCGCCCACCGGGGCGTGCACGTCGACATGGCCGTAGTTGCCGGTGCCCTGCGGGATCGAATAGGCCTGGTAGGTGCCGAGCGGGTCGATCAGGATGATGCGGGTGAGGGTGTCGGCCGGCTGCGGGGCGGCGATCGCCGCATCGAGCCGGTCCGTCCCCGCCGGCACATGGAAGGTCTTGGTGACGTAACTGCGCACGCCACCGAACTGGTCGATGTACGTCTTCGTCATCGGGCTCGTGGTGTTGAGGGTGACGGTGCCGCGCTGGTCGGTGACGACCCGGCCGAGCGTCCGCCCCGCGGCGGACACCGTCTGGGTGATGCCGCCGACGTTGGTCACCTTCAGCGGCAGGGTCTGCGCCGTTCCCGGACGGCCGGACGCGGTCAGCTGGGTCGGCCCGACGAGCAGCCCCGACCCGGTGGGGTGCGGGGAGCCGTTCGCGTCCTGGATCGACTGCGCGGCGCGCACCGCCGCCAGCGAGTTCAGCAGTCCCGCACCCTGCTCGCCACTGGGGTGGCTCAGGTCGGTCGCAGTGCTGGTGAGGATCTGCTTGACCAGGGCCGGGCTGGGGTGCGCGCCACCGTGGGTCGCGGCGTAAGCCTGGATCACCAGCGCCGCCGCCCCGGCCGTCAGGGGCGACGACTGGCTGGTCCCGCCGAAGTCCTGGATCTGGGCCGGATCTCCCTTGTTGTCGACACACTCCTGGTAGATCGCCGGCTTCGGCGAGCAGAGCGCCCAGCCGAGGTCACCCGGAGCCACCAGGTCCGGCGTGCGGCCGTCCTGGGTGATCCCTCCGGAGCTGAGCGAGGAGATGTTGTTGCTCGCGAAGGTGCCCTTGGACAGGCCGAAGCCGTAGGCCGTCTGCTGCGCGTAGGACCGGAAGCTGGTCGTCGCGCCCGCGCTGATGACCTTCGGGTCGCTGGACGGCGAGCCGATCGTGTTGGTCGTGCCGGCGTCACCGGTGCTCGAGACCACCACGACCCCGGCGGCCACGGCCGCATCATTGACGAGGCTGACCGGGTCGGTGCTGTTGTCGGGGAACGGGTTGCCGCCGAACGACTCGTTCATCACGTCGACGTTGGCCGTGGTGACGCCGTAGTCGATGGCCTGCAGGATCGTCGAGGTCGGCGTCGAGTTCGAGGCGCCGAACGCCTTCAGCCCCACGAGCGACGCCCCCGGCGCCATCCCGCGCACCGTGATCGTGCAGCCCTTGGGGATCGGGTGCGCCGGGTTGGCGAAGGTCGACAGATCGTAGGTACGGCGACCCTGGGCGGCGATCGAGCTGGCGTCACCGAACGCCTCGGCACCGAGGGTGGGAGCGTTGATGCCGTCGCCGGAGAAGTCCTGGTAGTCGACGAAGACGTGTTGGCCGTTGGGCCGGATGAAGTCCGGGTTGTTGATGTCGATTCCGTCGGCGATCCAGCCGACCTTGACCCCGCGCCCGGTGACGATGTTCTGGGCCTGCGGGGCGTTGGGGTCGGTGAAGGCGGTCTTCGTCAGCTGCAGCGCCTCCGGCTCGAGCAGCGGCTTGGCCGGATTGCTCGGGCAGACGCCCTTCGGCGGGAACGTCTGGGCGCTGGCCTTCCCGGAGCTCTGCTCGCGGACCGGGGCCGGACCCTTGATCTGCAGGTCGGGAACGACCGCCGCGACGGTCGGGTCGGCGCGCAGGTGCGCGACGTCCGCGCTCGGCACGGTCGCCGCGAAGCCGTTCAGCAGGGTGTAGGACTTGACTCGGCTGGCGTGGACCTGAGCGACCTCCCGGAGCAGCGGCGCCTGGTCACTGCGCACGACGCTGCGCCGGGTCGACATGGCCGACCGCTGCGCGAGGTCGCGGTGCTGGTTCTTCAGCAGCACGATGACCGCTTGCGACTTTCCCTGCGAGAGCGCGGAGACCTGTGTCTGCGACAGCGGGGCTACGGCGGCCGACGCCGTACCGCTCGCGGCGACCGTTCCGACGACGCCGAACGCGCCGACGGTCAGTGCCGCAGTGAGAAGGGAAAGTTGTGAGCGGATGTGACGACGCATCGCCGGCCCCCTGAGGCACGTAGCCCGGCACCCGAATCGGGGTACCGGGCGCACACTCGCAGGCGCGACGGCCTATTGGCAAGGACCGAATGGTTGCAGCTGCATCTCGGATTCGGCCGGGTCAGCGTTTACGCAGTCGCAGCGACTGCCAACTGCCGTCGGCGTTCCACCCGCCGTCCACCGACAGCGTCGCGCCGTTGACGAAACCGCTCGTCGCGGGGTCGGCGAGAAAGGCCACCGCCTGGGCGATGTCGTCGGGCGAGGCGAACCGGCCGGCCGGAACGTGCTCGATGATGTCCGCGTCGACGTAACCCCCGCCGGCCTGATCGGCGGCGTCCATCTCGGTCTTCACCCAGCCCGGGCAGACGGCGTTGACGCGCACCCCGCGCCCGCCCCACTCGACGGCAAGCGTCCGCGTCAACCCGATCAACCCGTGCTTGCTCGCGTTGTACGCCACCCGGTCGCCGACGCCGCGCAGCCCGGCGATCGAGGCGATGTTGACGATCGAACCACTGCCGGCGGCGAGCATCTCGACACCGAAGCCGCGGGAGAGCAGGAACGGTCCGGTGAGGTTGACGTCGAGGGTCCGCCGCCACTGTTCGCTCGTGGTCTGCTCGGCCGGGGCGATCATGCTGATGCCGGCGTTGTTGACCAGGGTGTCGACCTGGCCCAGCGTGCCGAGGACGCTCGCGATCACCCGCTCGACCTCGGCGTCATCACTGATGTCGGCCACCACAGGCAGCGCCTCGACACCCGCGGAGCGCACCGCCTCCGCCGTCGCGTCCGCGGGCTGGAGGTCGACCAGCGCGACGGCGTAGCCGCGGCCGGCCAACTCCTCGGACACCCGGCGCCCGATGCCCTGCGCGGCTCCGGTGACGACGGCGACCTGCTGCTCGTGCGGCATCGGACCACCCTAGAGAGGGCGGGCCGCTCAGTTCAGCGTCGGGTTGTCGGGGAAGGTGGCGAGCAGCGCCAGCCGGCCGCCCTGGCGGCGCAGCACGTGGTGCCACAGATCGAGGTTCGGATCGGCGAAGACGTCGCCGGCGTGCCCGGCGACCACCAGCCAGGCACCCTCGTCGATCTCGTCGGCCAGC
Source organism: Mycobacteriales bacterium (assembly GCA_036497565.1). Lineage (NCBI taxonomy): Bacteria > Bacillati > Actinomycetota > Actinomycetes > Mycobacteriales > Mycobacteriales bacterium. Next base: position 18,371 of record DASXJE010000297.1, on the reverse strand, counting down.
TGCTGCGCTCCCCAGCCCGCGTAGCCGACGAAGACCCGCAACCCGGACACCAACGGTTGCAGGCCGTCGGGATCGCCGTCGAGATCGGTCAGGCCGACCTGGCCCGACACGGTCGTCCAGCCGGCCGGACTGGCTCCCGGCCGGGCCTGGGCGAGACACAGGGCCGCGTTGGACTCGACCGGTCCCCCCACGAAGAGCGTGCCCGGGCCGGTGGCCACCTCTCCCCACTGCGGGAGTACGTCGCGCAGCGGAACATCGCTAGGCCGATTGAGGATCACTCCGGTAGTGCCTTCGCCACGGTGGTCGATCACGAAGATCACGGCGCGCGCGAAGTTGGGGTCGCGCAGCGTAGGCGACGCGACCAGCAGCGTGCCGGGCTCGATCCCGGCGTCGGGACGCAGCGCAGTCATCGTGATCCCGATCCTGCCGCACCCGGGGGCGCCCTGCGACGAGAACTCTCCGGAGACCTGGTTGTCCACAACCTCCAGGTGTGCTTAAGCGCGAGTGCACGTAGCCTGACCTCGTGCGAGCAATGGTGTCCCATCGCAGCCCCGAGGGCGCTGCCGGTCACCTCTCCCACAGCCAGCATCTGCGACCGCTGCTGCGCAGCCGCGACTTCACCCGGCTCTTCGCCACCCGGCTGACCAGCCAGTGCGCCGACGGGATCTTCCAGGCGAGCCTGGCCGGTGCGGTGCTCTTCAACCCCGAGCGGCACACCGATCCCACCCAGGTGGCCGCCGGATTCGCCGTACTCCTGTTGCCTTACTCGCTCGTTGGGCCGTTCGCCGGAGTGCTGCTCGACCGGTGGAGTCGCCAGCGGGTGCTCTTCGTCGCCAACCTCGTGCGCTGCCTGCTGGTGGCCCTGGCGGCCGGCACGGTCGCCGCCGGGATGACCGGGCCGCTCTTCTACGGCACCGCGCTCGCCACGATCTCGGTCAACCGGTTCTTCCTCGCCGGGCTATCCGCGGCCCTGCCGCACGTGGTCACCGACGACCAACTGGTCACGGCCAACGCGGTGTCGACGACGCTCGGCGCGATCGCCACGGTCACCGGCGGCGGGATCGCGCTCCTTGTCCGGGCCGTCACCGGCACCGGCAATCACGGCTACGCCGCCGTCGCGCTCTTCTCCGCGGTCTTCTATGCCGCCTCGGCGCTGACCGCCCGACGCTTCCCGCGCGACCGGCTGGGTCCGGACGCGCATGAGATCGCCGACCGGGAGACGCTGCGCGACGTCTGGGACGGTCTGGTGCTCGGTGCCAAGCACATCGCGGCGCGCCGGCCGGCGAAATACGCGCTGGCCGCGATCGCCGCGCACCGCTTCTTCTACGGCATCTCGACCATCGCCACGCTGCTGCTCTACCGCAACTACTTCCACGACGACGGCGTGCTCCGGGTCGGGTTGGCCGGGCTCGCCCAGCTCATCGCGGTCGGCGCGATCGGTTCGCTGGTGGCCGCGTTCGTGACGCCGGCGGCGACCCGACGGATGGGGAAGCCGGCCTGGATCACCGTGCTGCTCGGTGTGGCCGGGCTGGTGCAGGTGTCCCTGGGCACGCCCTACAGCCTTCCGGCGTTGATCCCGGCCGCGTTCTTCCTCGGGATGGTCGCCCAGGGGATCAAGATCAGCGTCGACACCACCGTGCAGGAGAGCATCGACGACGAGTTCCGCGGCCGGGTCTTCTCGGTCTACGACACGTTGTTCAACGTCACCTTCGTCGCGGCCGCCGCGGTCGCGGCGATGACCTTGCCCCTCACCGGCAAGTCCTACCCGATGATCGCGGTGGTCACCGCGGGTTACCTGCTTACGGCTGCGGCGTACGCGGCAGCGACGGCGCACCGCGGTCGGCTGGTGCTTCGAGCCGCAAGCTGACCTCCACCGGCACGTGGTCCGACGGCCACTCGGCGGCGCGGTGGTGATCGCAGATCCCGGCCGACTCGACGGCGATCGGGCCGCGCACCAGGACCCAATCGATCCGGGTGCCCCCGGCCTGCGGCGCCGACCATCCGCCGTAGGTGCCGACGTCGGGCGCCGGTCGCTCGGTCACCGTCCAGGAGTCGGCCAGCCCGGCGCTGCGGGTCAACACCCGGTAGGGCCCGCTCTGATCGGTGGCCGGGCAGTTGAAGTCGCCGGAGACCACGATCGGCAGGTCCTCGGGGAAGCCGCCGAGCCGACGGGCGATCAGCCACGCGCCGAGCCGGCGGGCCCGCGCGGACTCGTGATCGAGGTGGGTGTTGAGCCAGAGCAGCTCCTGGCGCGCGCCGGTGTCCGGGTCGCGCATGGCGAACCGCACCCAGGTGGCCATCCGGACGCTGCGGTTGCCCCACCACCACGTGCGTGAGCCGACCCGATCGGGCGTCGCGGAGAGCCAGAAGTGGTCGAAGTCCAGCGGCTCGAGCAGCGCCGTGTCGTAGGCGATCGCACAGAATTCGCCCCGCCCGCCGCCCTCCCGCCCCTGCCCGATCCAGTCGTAGCCCGGCCCGATGTCGGACATGATCTCGCGCAGCTGCCCGTAGTGGCCCTCCTGGGTGGCGAGCACGTGCGGCCTCGTCCGGCGCAGCAGGCCGGCCATCAGGGACCGCCGGCCCGGCCAGGCGTTCGGCGGGTCGTCGCTCGGGAACTTCACGTTGTAGGTCATGCCGCGCAGCAGCACCACGCGTTCATCCTCTCCACGACGGGTCGGGTCTACTCACGACTGCTCCGCCGACGTGCTGTCGTCGGCCGCCGCCCACGCCCGCAGCTCCTCGACGGCCCGGTCGTGCCCGAGCGGACCGTGCTCCATGCGCAGCGCGAGCAGGTGCCGGTAGGCCCGGCCGACCACCGGACCGGCCTTGACCCCCAGCACCGACATGATCTCGTTGCCGTCGAGATCCGGCCGGATCCGATCCAGCTCCTCCTGCTCGCGCAGCGTGGCGATCCGATCCTCGAGCGCGTCGTAGGAACGGGCCAGCGCGTCGGCCCGGCGGCGGTTGCGGGTGGTGGAGTCGGAGCGGACCAGCTTGTGCAGCCGCGGCAACAGCTCGCCGGCGTCGGTCACGTAGCGGCGTACCGCCGAATCGGTCCACTCGCCGCGCCCGTAGCCGTGGAAGCGGAGGTGCAGGAAGACCAGCCGTGCGACGTCCTCGACGATCTCCTTCGGGTACCTCAGCGCGCGCAGCCGCTTGCGGGCCAGCTTGGCGCCGACGACCTCGTGATGGTGGAACGAGACCCCGCCGCCGGGCAGGTGCCGCCGGGTCGCGGGCTTGCCGATGTCGTGCAGCAGCGCAGCGAGGCGCAGCACCAGATCCGGTCCGTCGTCCTCCAGCGCGACGGCCTTGTCGAAGACCGTCAGGGTGTGCGCGTAGACGTCCTTGTGCTGGTGGTGCTCGTCGATCTCCATCCGCAGCGCCGGCAGTTCCGGCAGTACGACGTCGGCGAGCCCGGTGGCGACGAGCAGCTCGAGCCCGGCCCGGGCGCGCTCGCCGAGAATCAGCTTGGTGAGCTCGCCCTGCACGCGCTCGGGGGCGATCCGGGCCAGCTGCCCGGCCATCTCCCGCATCGCCGCGACCACCTCGGGCGCCGGCGTGAAGCCGAGGGTGGCAGCGAAACGCGCGGCCCGCAGCATCCGCAGCGGGTCGTCGGCGAAGGACTCCTCCGCCGTCCCCGGAGTCCGCAGAGTCCGGTTCGCGAGATCGGCCTGCCCGTCGAAGGGGTCGACGAATTGGTGCTCCGGGACGGACACGGCCATCGCGTTGACCCGGAAATCGCGCCGGACCAGGTCGTCGATCAACGACTCGCCGTAGACGACCTCGGGATGGCGTCCGACCCGGTCGTAGCGATCTGCCCGGTAGGTCGTGATCTCCAGCCGGAGCCCGTCCTTGGCCAGGCCCACCGTCCCGAAGTCGATCCCCGTGGTCCAGGTGGCCTCCGCCCATCCCTCGACGAGCGCGAGGACCTCCTCCGGCCGCGCGTCGGTGGCGAAATCGAGGTCGGCGCCGAGCCGCTCCAGCAGCGCGTCCCGGACCGACCCGCCGACCAGGTAAAGCTCGTGACCGGCCCCAGCCATGCGGCGCCCCAGCTCGTCGGCGACCGGAAAGACACGGAAGAGCTCAGCAACGGCTCGTTGCTGGGCGACCGACAGGCTTGGGGACACGACGGGAAAGCCTAACGGGCCGGGCGGGCGGTCCCGACCAAGATCGCCCGCGTGCGGCACCGGATCGACGGTGCAGCAGGCGCCCGACTGAATCTCCGGCGGCCGGGGCCCGACTACGATCGGGGCATGTCCCGACCCCAGTCGCGGCGGCCGCGATTGCCGACGGTCGCCGAGACTTCGGCCGGCGGCCTGGTCGTCGACCGCGTCGACGGCGCGCCGCGCGGCGCGCTGATCGGGCGCCGGGACCGTCGGGGACGGCTGCTCTGGTCGCTGCCCAAGGGGCACATCGAGGGCGGCGAGAGCGCGCGTGAAGCGGCTATCCGCGAGGTTGCCGAGGAGACCGGAATCACCGGATCGATCCTCGACGAGCTCGGCGTGATCGACTTCTGGTTCATCGCCGACGGGCGACGGATCCACAAGACGGTGCACCATTTCCTGCTGGTCGCCCAGAGCGGGGAACTCTCCGACGCCGACATCGAGGTGGCCGACGTCGCCTGGGTTCCGCTGGCGGAGGCCTCGGCGCGACTGGCTTACGACGACGAGCGCGAGCTGGTGTCCCGGGCCGCCGGCCTGCTCGCCCGCCCCGCGTGAGCGCGCTCCGCCGGCGGCTGTCCGCCGCGCTCACCGTCGCCGGTGTGGTCCTCACGGTCGCCACCGGGATCGGTCCGGCTCCCGCGCCGGCCGACGCGGCACAGCCGATCGCGACGACCGCCCAGATCAAGATCACGGTGTCGCAGCTGACGCCGACCGTGATCCGGCCCAAATCGATGATCACGGTGTCGGGCACCCTCACCAACACCACGCACCAGACGTTGGCCAAGCCGTCGGTCCGGTTGCAGGCCGGACCGGCGCTCACCAGCCGCTCGGAGTTGCAGGCGGCCGACACGATCCCGCCGACCAGCGACGCCGCGACCTGCGAGTTCGGCAAGCCGCTGGCCGGCCTCGCCCCGGCCGTCACCGTCTCGTTCACGACCCGGTGCTCGGCAAAGACACTCGGACTCACGACCCAGCTCGGCGTCTACCCGCTGCTGGTCAACGTCAACGCGATCCAGGCCGACGGCACGCACGCCCGGGTCGGGCAGGCCAACACCTTCCTCCCGTACTTCCCCCGGCGGCCGCACGCACCGACGCAGGTCTCCTGGATCTGGCCGATCATCGACCATCCGCACCGGCTGAGCTCCGGGGTCTTCCGCGACGACCTGCTGAGCAAATCGCTCGCCGCGACCGGCCGGCTCGGCCGGGCCGTGCAGATCGCCCTCGACGCCCCTACGAAGGTCGCGCTCACGGTGGCGATCGACCCGGCGGTGGTCGCCGACGCCGTAGGGATGACCGACCCCCGCGGCTACCGCGTCCAACGCGGGTCATCGACGGTCCGGGGCAAGGGCGGGCCAATCGCCACCGACTGGTTGACCCGGCTGCGCACGCTCGTGCACCGCCCCAACGTCACCGTCGTCACCGTGCCCTATGCCGATCCCGACCTCGTGGCCCTCACCCGGGCCGGCCTCACCTCGGAGCTCTCGACCGGTTACGTCCAGGGGACGACGATCCTCACCAATGACCTCGGCGTCCGCGACACGGCGCCGATCGCCTACCCACCGGCGGGCGAACTCGACGATGCGACGCTCTATGCGCTGGCCGGTCTGCGGCTGTCCGCCGCCGTACTCTCACCCGATGCGCTTCCCGCCGTCGACACGGTCAACCCGACCCCGGACGCGATCGCGGCCCTCCCGGCGCAGGGTGCCAGCATGCTCGGGCTGGTGACCGATCCCTCGCTCAGCGCCCTGGTCAACCGGCCGGTGCCGACCGACGGGCACCGCCTCGCCGACCAGCGATTCCTCGCCGAACTCGCGATGATCACCGCCGAGGCCCCCAACACCCCCCGGCACGTGCTGATCGCCCCGCCGCGGCGGTGGAATCCCTCGCCGATCTCCAGCGCCATGCTGGCCGACACGTCCGGCGTGCCGTGGTCGACCTCCTCGTCCGCGCAGGAGCTGCTCGCCGCACCGACGGCGACGCGGCGGGGGGCACTGTCCTATCCCGGCTCAGCGGGGCACGCGGAGCTCTCGCCGGACACCACGGCCCGGATCGCCCATGCCGCCCGGCTGATCGACGGCTTCCGCAGCACCGTCAACAACCGGGACGCCGACACGCTGCTCACGCCGTACTACGAAGCGGTGCTGCGGGCCGGCTCGTCGGCGTGGCGCGGCAATCCCGATCAGCAGGCGCCATTCCTCGACGACCTCGTCTTCAGCGTCGGACAGCTCCGCCGTCAGGTGCACCTCGTCGTCCCGGCGACCAGTACCTACAGTCTTGCGTCGTCGAGCAGTCCGTTGGTGCTGACGGTCGCCAACACGCTCCCGGTGACGGTGGGCGTCCGCGTCTCCGTGACCGCCCGCGGTACGTCGGGCTTCCACACCGACCCCATGGACGTGCAGTCCATCGCGCCGCGTTCGCGTCGCACCATCAAGGTGCCCGCGCACGTGGAACGGTCCGGTGAGTTCACGGTGATCGCGGCTCTCACCACCCCGAAGGGGCAGCCGCTCGGTCAGCCGGTCGAGCTCCGGCTGCGCAGCACCGCCTACGGCGTGGTCGCGCTGAGCATCACCGGCGGCGCGCTGGCTCTGCTCCTCTTCATGGTCGCCCTCCGGCTGATCCGCCGGATACGCCGACCGCGGCATCCGACTCCGCCCGACCCGGCGGACCGTCCGATGCAGCCGACCGCTTCATGAGCGGGGCCGGACCGGCCCATCGCGCCCGGTCCCCGCGGCACCGGGCCGGTTCCCCGCCGCCGGGCGACCCACCCCAGGGTCCGGTCACGCCCCCGCCCGCGGGGAGGCCTGGGCAGCGGCCGGAACCGAGCCTCGGCCGGTCCAGCCGGATCATGGCGATCGCGAGCGCCACCTCACGGGCCACCGGTTTCCTGCGCAGCATCGTGATCACGGCGGCCATCGGCCTCGGCGCGATCGGCGACGCCTACAGCACCGCCAACAACCTGCCGAACATCGTCTACGAACTCCTGATCGGCGGCGTACTCACCTCGGTGATCGTGCCGCTGCTCGTACACGCGCAGCACCACGACGAAGACGGCGGCGAGGCCTACGCCCAACGCCTGGTGTCGTTGGCGGTCCTGGTGCTCACCGCCGCCACCGTGGTTGCGGTGATCGGGGCGCCACTGCTGACTGCGCTCTACGGCATCAACGGCGACGACACGAGCAAGATCGCGCTGGCCAACCTGCTGGCCCGGCTGCTGCTGCCGCAGATGATCTTCTACGGCCTCGGGGCGATGCTCGGGGCAATCCTCAATACGCGCGCCGTCTACGGACCGCCGGCCTGGGCGCCGGTGCTCAACAACATCATCGTGATCGCCACCGCCGGCGTGTTCCTGATCATGCCCGGCCCGAAGACCCTCGACGTCAACACGATCACCCTGGCCCAGGTGCTTGTACTCGGCATCGGCACCACGCTGGGGATCGTCGCCCAGAGCGTCGCCCTGATCCCCGCCGCGCGCCGGGTCGGCTTCCGGTGGAAGTGGCGGTTCGACGTCCGCGGGGTCGGGCTGCGCGAAGCCGGGACCCTCTCGCTGTGGGTCATCGGCTACGTCATCGTGAGCCAGCTCGGCTACGCCGTGATCACCCGGCTCGCCAACGCCGCCGGCGACGAGTCCGGGATCGGTTACGCCGTCTACGTCCAGGCCAGCCTGCTGTTCCAGACGCCGTACGGGATCGCCGGCGTCGCGCTGCTCACCGCGCTGCTGCCCAGGATGAGCCGGGCGGCGGCGCAGGGCGACACCGACCGGGTGGTGTCCGACTTCTCCTTGGGCAGCAGGCTGAACGCGCTCGCCCTGATGCCGGTCACCGCCGCCTTCATCGTGCTGGGCCCCGCGCTGACCACGGTGATCTTCGCCTACGGCAACGCGTCGTTCCACAGCGCGCACGAGACCGGCGTGGTGCTGGCGTGGGCGGCGTTCGGCCTGCTGCCGTTCGCGATCACGATGCTGCAGCTGCGGGCCTTCTACGCCGTGAAGGACGCCCGCACCCCCACCCTGATCAACGCGGCGATGGTCGTGATCCGGGTGATCCTCGCGGTGCTGGTGCCGGTGCTGCTGCCGGCCCGCGACGTGGTCACCGGGCTGGCGGTCGTGAACAGCCTGTCGTTCGTGATCGGGGCGGTCATCGGGGAGGTCCTGCTGCGGACCAGGTTCGGCCGCCTGGAGACCAGACGGATGCTGCGGACCACCTCGCGGCTCGCCATCGCGTCGGCAATCGGCGGGCTCGCCGCCTGGGGCGTGCTCGTCGCGGTCACCGGCGCCCTCGGGTCCGGCCGGCTGGGCTCGGCCATGGCGGTGCTCGGCGGCTCGCTGCTCGGCGGGTTGATCGCCCTGATCGTCGGACTGCGGCTGCACATCGAGGAACTCGCCATGGCCGTGGGCGGCGTCCGGCGCCGCATCGCCCGCTGAGGCCGGGAGCAACGACGCATCTCACCTTTCGCCAGCCACACCGGCCCCAACTGCGTCATGCTCTGTGGGTACCGGTGTCCGTACTCATGTGAATGGACAGGACGGACCGCGCTTCCGGTACGACACGGGGCTCGGGGGGCGGCGCGATGAGCGACATGGCTGACGCATGAGCACGGAGATAGCGACCGCGGTCGGCGTACCCAATCCGCTCGGCACCCGATATGAGCTCGTTGACCAGATACCGTCCGACCCGGCTGCGGTCCGGGTGACCGCCTGGCGCGCCTACGACACGCTGCTGCACCGGCAGGTGCGCCTGGACGTGCACCGGCCGGGTGGGGTCGCGGCCCGCGACTTCCTCGACTCCGCGCTCGCCGCGGGGATCGTCACCCATCCGTCGCTGGCGAGCGTCTTGGACGTCGAGGACGAGGGCGAGCAGGCCTTCGTCGTCAGCGCCTGGGTCGAGGGCACCTCGCTGGCCCGCATCCTCGACGACGGCCCGCTCGACGCCGACGCGGCCGCCGCACTGATCGCCGAGGTCGCCGCCGGCGTGGCCGCCGCGCATCGGGCCGGTACGGCGGTGGGCGCGCTCCGACCCGCCCACGTGATCGTGACACCGAGCGGCACCGTCACCGTGGCGCGCACCGCCGCACCCCGGGCCACCGCATCCGGCGACCTCACCGCCCTCGGCGCCCTGCTCTACGCCGCGCTCACCGCCCGGTGGCCGCTCACCGCGGGCGGCGATCGACTTCAGGCCGCGCCCACCAGTAACGGTCGGCTGTGCAGCCCGCGTCAGCTGCGGGCCGGCGTACCCACCGACCTGTCGACGCTGGCGATGCGGGCCATGCAGCCCGGCGGACCGGGCGTGGTGCGCAGTGCCGACGCCCTGGCCACGGTGCTCGCGGCCCGCCCGGCGCCAACCCGTGAGCCGATGCCCTTCGACGACGACGCCGACCCGGATGCCGACACCGGAGCCCCGGCCGAGCGGTCCCGGCTGGCCGGCATCGGGACGCCGCTCGCCGGCGTGCTCGCGATCGGGCTGATCGCATGGCTGATCGTCAGTGTCGTCGCAGCGACCCAGGACCCCCAGGGCAGTGGCCTGCGCGCCGCGTCCGCGGACGGGCAGGGCACCGCGCGGCTGGCGGGCGTGGCCACGCACCCGATGCCGGTGCGCTCGGTGACCGGCTACGACCCCTACTACGCGCCGCCCGGCGCGGAGAATCCCGGCCAGGCCGGGCGCGCCGACGACGGCAGTCCGGCGACGGCCTGGCGGACCCTCGAATACCGCGGCGCACCGACCTTCGGTCACCTCAAGCCGGGCAGCGGCCTGGTCTTCGATCTCGGCAGGCCGACCGCGGTCCGCGCCGTGCGCATCCAGACCCCGACCCCCGGCATCGGCCTGAAGGTCCTCACCGGCGACCGACCGGACGGCGCGCTGTCGAGCTACCGCGTGGTCGCGGCCCGCAGCCACGCCGGCGCGACGGTCACCCTGCACCTGACGGCGACCGGCCGCAGCCGTTACTGGGTGGTGTGGCTGACCTCGCTCACCCCGACGGCCAACGGGCAGTACCAGGGCGGGCTCGGCGAAGTCACCTTCCTGCAGTAGCTGGGTCAGGCGGTTGAGGGCCGCTTTCGGGCTGCACCGGTCGGGCTATCCTCGCGCGGATGGGCGAGGCCGGTGAACGCAGCGACGCCGAGTTGCTGCGGGCGCACGCCGACGGCGACCGCGACGCGTTCGAGGTCCTGATCCGACGGCACCGGGACCGCCTCTGGGCGGTCGCGCTGCGCACGATGCGCGATCCGGAGGAGGCCGCCGACGCCCTGCAGGACGCGATGATCTCGGCGTTCAGGGCGGCCGGATCGTTCCGGGCCGAGTCGGCGGTCACCACCTGGCTGCACCGGATCGTCGTCAACGCCTGCCTCGACCGGATCCGGCGGCGGACCGCCCGGCCGACCGTCGCCCTGTCCGAGCAGACCGCCGAGCCGGCCGACCACCGGGACCGCATCGCCGAGCGGGAGACCGCGCTTACCGTCGAGGCGGCCCTGGCGCAGCTGCCGGTCGAGCAGCGTGCGGCGATCGTGCTGGTCGACGTCGAGGGCTACCCGGTCGCCGAGTGCGCGGCGATCCTGGGTGTCGCCGAGGGGACGGTGAAGAGCCGGTGCGCCCGCGGCCGGGCCCGGCTCGCGGTCATCCTCGGCGGCGAGCGGAACCCCGGCCCGCCCGGTTCCGTCCCATCGGAGACCAGCGTGGAGGAGGGGTGATGGCCGAGGACGGCCCGGTGCCGGCCCGGCACACCCACGGGCACCCCGACGTCGAGACGCTCGCCGCGCTCGACGCGGATGCGCTCGAGCCTTCGGCGGTCGACGACGTCCGCGACCACGTCGACGGCTGCGCGCAGTGCCAGCGCACCCTCGCCGAGTTGCGCGACGTCCGGTCCCAGCTCGCCGCGCTGCCGGCGCCGCAGCTCCCCGCGCAGGTCGCGGACCGGATCGATACGGCGTTGCGCGAGGTCGCGGCGGGCGGAACACCCGCCGCCGCGTCCAGCGCGGTGACCCAGCTCAACGAGCAGCGGGCTCGACGCACCCGCCGCAACCGTTGGGCCGGACTCGCGGCCGCCGCGCTCGCGGTGATCGCCGCCGGCGCGGCCGGTTTCGCGATCTCCCAGTCGAGCAACGGCGGGTCCGCGGGTTCGAGCGTCGCGGTGTCCGGCGGTCAGGCGACGAAGAAGGCACCGGCCCACAGCCGGGTCGGCGCGCCGGAGCGCCGTACCGCCGGCCCGGGCGCGGTCGGGGCGGGGCCGGACTACACCGCGGGCAGCCTCGCGGCCGCCATCCCGTCCATCGTGCGCGGCGGCGGCGTCGCCGGGGCGATGAGCGACCCCGATCGGCGGGCCGGCTGCGCTCGGGCCCTCGTCGGGGCCGGACACCCGCCGCTGGCGGTGACCAGCGCCCGGTTCGAGGGCCGCGTTGGCTATGTCTTCGTGTTCCCGACCGGCGTTGCGCACCGCGCCGACGTCTACGTCGTGGGACCAGGCTGCTCCGCCGGCGACGCACAACGGCGATTCCGGACGAGTGCCGCGTATTGACCCGTATGGCGCGTGTGCCGCCCCCCGGGCGGGGAATGTCCCACCCGTAGGATCCGTTGGCGCGGTGACGGGTCAGATCGACTACCCGCCCGCTAGACAGCCGTCGAAGAAAGGCAGTGTGGCGTGACCACCGACGAGGTACGCAACGTCATCATCATCGGATCCGGGCCGGCCGGCTATACCGCCGCGCTGTACGCCGCCCGGGCCAATCTGGCGCCGCTCGTCTTCGAGGGCAGCCAGTACGGCGGCGCGTTGATGACCACCACCGAGGTGGAGAACTACCCCGGCTTCGCCGAGGCCGTCATGGGCCCGGAGCTGATGGAGACGATGCGCGCGCAGGCCGAGCGGTTCGGCGCCGAGCTCAACCCGTCCGACGTCACCGGCGTCGACCTGTCCGGCGCGGTCAAAACCGTGACCGTGGGAAACGACACCTTCCGGGCCCGCACCGTCATCCTCGCCACCGGGTCGGCGTACCGCTATCTCGGACTCGCGACTGAGAAGCAGCTGCTCGGCCATGGTGTGTCGGCGTGTGCGACCTGTGACGGCTTCTTCTTCCGCGACCAGGACATCGCCGTCATCGGTGGTGGTGACACCGCGATGGAGGAGGCGACGTTCCTGAGCCGCTTCGCCCGCAGCGTCACTATCATCCACCGCCGCGACACCCTGCGCGCCAGCAAGATCATGCAGGACCGCGCGTTCGCCGACGAGAAGATCAAGTTCATCTGGGACACCGAGGTGGTCGAGGTCCTCGGCGGCGACGCGGTGACCGGCCTGCGGCTGCGCAACCGGCAGGGCGAAGACTCCGTCCTCGACGTGAGCGGCATGTTCGTCGCGATCGGCCACGACCCGCGCACCGACCTGGTCCGCGGCAAGGTCGCCCTCGACGACGCCGGATACATCCTGGTCGACGCTCCGTCGACCCGCACCGACGTCGACGGGGTCTTCGCGGCCGGCGACGTCGTCGACCACACCTACCGACAGGCGATCACCGCCGCGGGCACCGGATGTTCCGCGGCACTGGACGCCGAACGCTGGCTGGCCGACCACGCCGAGGCGGGCGAACCCGCACAGTCGGCCGCCACGGTGAGCTGACACCACACTTTCCGACCGCACCGACGACCACCCTCTAAGGAGACAGGCCCACATGGGAGACAACAACAACACCAAGAAGGTCACCGACCAGAGCTTCGCGACCGACGTCCTGGGCAGTGACAAGCCGGTACTGGTGGACTTCTGGGCGGAATGGTGCGGTCCGTGCAAGATGATCGCGCCGGTGCTCGAGGAGATCGCGGCCGAGCACGCCGCCGAGCTCACGATCGCCAAGCTCAACATCGACGAGAACCCGCAGACGGCCCGCGACTACCAGGTGATGTCCATCCCGACGATGGCCGTCTTCTCCGGTGGCAAGATCGTCAAGACGATCGTCGGCGCCAAGCCGAAGTCCGCTCTGCTCTCCGACCTCGCCGACTACCTCAGCTAGTCCGGCCCGGCGCGAGAGTCCGCCGCCGACATTGGGCACAATAGGCCGGTCGGCCGTGGGCTGACCGGCGGTGCGCGGGCTCTCGCGCCGTCGTCCGAGCTCCACGACGCGAGGTAGTTGATGCAACCCATCCGCCAAGGCGACACCGGGCCCGCGGTCGCCGAGGTGCGGGAAGCACTGGTCGCCCTGGGCCTGCTCGGCCGGGCCGACCCCGGTCAGGCGGCGGAGGTCTACGACCACAGCTGCGACCTGGCCGTCCGGGAGTTTCAGCAGCACCGCGGGCTCACTGTCGACGGCACCGTCGGCGCCGAGACCTACCGCGCGATCACCGAGGCGCGCTGGCGGCTCGGCGACCGGGTCCTGTGGTTCGCGGTCGCACACCCGATGGTCGGCGACGACGTCGCCGGGTTGCAGGAGCGGCTGCTCGAGCTCGGCTACAACACCGGCCGGGCCGACGGCGTGTTCGGCGTACAGACCGAGGCGTCGCTGCGCGGCTTCCAGCGCGACTACGGGTTGCGGGTCGACGGCACCTGCGGGCCCGCCACGCTGCGGGCCCTGCGCCAGCTCGGCCGCAAGGTCGTCGGCGGCCGTCCCCAGCTGCTCCGCGAGACCACCGCTCTCGTCAACGCCGGCCCGCGCCTGATCGGCAAGCGGGTCGTCGTCGATCCCGGCCACGGCGGCGACGAGCCAGGCACCGTCTCACACGGACTGACCGAGGGCGAGATCGTGTGGGACCTGGCCGTGCGGCTCGAGGGTCGCCTAGCCGCCGCCGGCGTCACTGCCGATCTGACCCGCGGCCGGCAGCGCTGCCCGAGCGACAGCGAACGCGCCGCCTTCGCCAACGCGACCGATGCCGACCTCGTCGTCTCGCTGCACGTCGACGGCGCCCCGTCGCCGCTGGCCGGCGGGATGGCGACGTACCACTTCGGCACCGGGTCGGGACTGACCTCGACCGTCGGCGAACAGCTCGCCGGGCTGGTACAACGCGAAATCGTGGCCCGCACCGGCCTGCTCGACTGCCGCACCCACGCCAAGACCTGGGAACTGCTGCGGATGACCCGCATGCCGGCGATCCGGCTCGAGGTCGGCTACCTGTCCAACGCCGACGACCGGGCCCAGCTGGCCGATCCGGCGTTCCGCGACACCGTCGCCGAGGCGATCCTGGTCGGCGTACAGCGGCTCTACCTCCCCGCCGACGCCGATCCCCCCACCGGCACGTACCGCATCCCCGTCTGACCTGGTGGTGCGCGCTGGGCCGGACAAAACCCACTAGTAGTGGGTTTTGGTCCACGACACGCCGTGCGGGACGTACATAACCCACTAGTAGTGGGTTTTGTCCGCGGCGGCGCGGCGCGACCGCCGATCAGCTGGGGCGCAGAGCGACGTCGCGGCTGATCGTGCCGAGCAGCTTCTCCAGCGCGTACTCCATGTCCTCGCGCCACGAGACCGCGCTCTTGGTTTCCAGCCGGAGCCGCGGGAAGCGCGGATGCGGTCGCACCGTCTTGAACCCGATCGCCAGCAGGTAGTCGGCCGGCAGCACGCACGCCGGCCCGTCCCAGTGCAGGTCGCCGAAGGCCTCGACGGCACGGATGTTGCGCCGGGTGAGGTCCTTGACCACCGCCTGGACGAGCATCCGGCCGAGCCCGCCGCCGGCGAACTCCGGGATCACCGACGCCGTCATCAGCAGTACGGCGTCCGCGCTCACCGGGCTGGACGGGAAGGCGATCGACCGTGGCACCGAGCCGGGCGGGGCGTAGTAGACGAAGCCGGCCGGTACGCCGTCGACGTAGGCGATCTTCCCGCAGCTCCCCCACTCCAGGAGCACCGAGGAGACCCACGCCTCCTTCTCCAGGCCGGTCCCGCCGACCGACTCGGCCCGCTCCCGTTCGCCGGGGTCGAGCTCCCAGAACACGCAGCGGCGGCAGCGCGGAGGTAGGTCGTCCAGGTTGTCGAGGGTGATGCTCGCCAGCCGCCGAGACACGGGTGCGCGACGCCTCCTCCGGCCGGGACGGGCCGCGGCGCAGCACTCCGGGCCACGGGCCGACTCGATCGTACGGCGCTCCCGGCGGCGCCGGTAGGCGTCGGCCGGTAAACTCAGCCGGTCGCCCGAATGTCGGAAACGGGGCGATGCGCACGACACCGGGGGCCAAACGGAACGAGGAGCACCGTGAGCGGCGACACGCTCGACCCGTACTCGAATCGCTATGCGTCACGCACGCACGGCATGACGGTGTCGGAGATCCGAGCTCTCTTCGCGGTCGCCAACCGCCCCGAGATCGTCTCCTTGGCCGGCGGAATGCCTTACACCGCGGCGCTTCCGCTCGACGTCGTCGGCTCGATGCTCGGCGACCTGGTCGCCCGCGACGGCGCCCGCGCGCTGCAGTACGGCCCCGGCCAGGGTGACCAGCGGCTGCGCGAGCGGATCTGCGACGTGATGGCGCTCGAGGGCATCAGCGCGTCGGCCGAGGACGTCACCGTCACGGTCGGCTCGCAGCAGGGCCTCGACCTGATCAGCCGCATCTTCCTCGACCCCGGCGACACCGTCCTGGCCGAGGGTCCGTCCTACGTCGGGGCGCTCGGCGCCTTCTCGGCGGCGCAGGCCCGGGTCGTGCACGTGCCGATGGACGCCGACGGTCTCATCCCGGAGGCGCTCGGAACGGCGCTGGACCGGCTCGCCGCCGAAGGTCGGCAGGCGAAATTCCTCTATACCGTACCTAACTACCACAATCCGGCTGGTGTGACGCTCTCCGCGGAGCGCCGGGTCCAGGTGCTCGAACTCTGCGAACGGCACGACGTCCTGGTCCTCGAGGACAACCCCTACGGCCTGCTCGGCTTCGACGACGTCACCCACCCCGCACTGCGCTCGCTCGCCCCGCACCGGGTCATCTATCTCGGCTCGTTCTCCAAGACCTTCGCCGCCGGGGTCCGGGTCGGCTGGGCTCTCGCCCCGCCGGCGGTCCGGCAGAAGCTCGTGCTGCTCGCGGAGGCCGCCGTACTCTGCCCGCCGAGCATCACCCAGTTCGCGGTGGCCGAATACCTCGACACCCACCCGTGGCAGGAGCAGATCAAGGTCTTCCGAGAGCTCTACCGCGAGCGCCGCGACGCGATGCTCGACGCCCTCGACGCGCTGATGCCCCCGGGCTGCCGGTGGACCAAGCCGACCGGTGGGTTCTACGTCTGGCTGACCCTGCCCGACGGCCTCGACGCCAAGGTCATGCAGCCCAGGGCGATCCACGGGCGGGTCGCCTACGTGCCGGGCGTCGGTTTCTACGCCGATGGCGACGGCCGCGCGGACATGCGGCTGTCCTACTGTTTCCCCGAACCGGATCGCATCCGCGAAGGCGTACGCCGCCTCGCCGGCGTCGTCGAGGAGGAGATCGACCTGCGCCACACGTTCTTCACCAAGCCCGGCCGGCGGCCACGCATACCCGGGCACCTCGGTGATTCGCCGGGGCCGGATGTGACATGACCGGCCGCGACCAGCAGGCCGTCGTCCTGGCCGGCGGGTTGACCTACGAACGTGAGGTGTCGCTGTCGTCCGGACACCGGGTCGCCGACGCGCTGCGCTCGGCGGGTGTCGACGCGGTGGTGCTCGACGCCGACGCGGGACTGCTCGACCGGTTGTCCGCCGACGCACCGGCCGCGGTCTTCATCGCGTTGCACGGCAGCGGCGGTGAGGACGGCGCGCTGCGCAGCGTGCTCGACCTGATCGGGACGCCTTACGTCGGCACCGGCGCGGCCGCCTGTCGCACCGCCTGGGACAAGCCGAGCGCGAAGGCCGTCGTCCGCTCCGCCGGGTTGAGCACGCCTGACTGGGTGGCGCTGCCGCACGCGACGTTCCGCGAGCTCGGCGCCGCCGAGGTCCTCGATCGCCTCGTGGCGCGGTTCGGGATGCCGGTCATGCTCAAGCCGGCGCAGGGCGGGTCGGCGCTCGGCGCGATCCGGGTGTCGGAGGTGGAGGATCTGCCGGCCGCGATGGTGGGCTGCTTCGCCTACGGCGGCACGGTCCTCGTCGAGCCCTACGTCGACGGCACCGAGGTCGCGGTCTCGGTCATCGACGACGGTTCGGGACCGCAGGCGCTGCCGGCGGTCGAGATCGTGCCGTCGACCGGCGTCTTCGACTACGCCGCGCGCTACACGTCCGGCATGACGACCTATCACACACCCGCGCGACTCGGCGCCGACGTCGCCCAGCGGGTCGCCGACGTCGCCGTCACCGCTCATCGCACGCTCGGGCTGCGGGATCTGTCCCGGGTCGACGCGATCATCACCGCCGACGGCCAGGTCGAGTTCCTCGAGGTCAATGTCGCGCCCGGGATGACCGAGACGAGCCTGCTGCCGATGGCCGTCGCCGCAACCGGTCACGACCTCGGCGCGGTCTGCGCCGGCATGCTGCGCCGGGCGGCCGAGCGCAGCGCCGCCGTCGCCCGCTAAAGCTTCTTGTAGTACCGGACCAGCGGCAGGCCGACGAAGCCGGCCTTCTCATACGTACGCCGCGCCGGTGCGTGTCCCGGGTCGCCGCCTGTTCCGACGACGGCCAAGGTGACTCCGGCGGCGCGCAGGTGCTCGACCGCGAGGTCCGTCAACGCCGTACCGATTCCGGCGCGCTGACTGTCCGGATCGACGGCGAGCATCTCGATCTCCCCGCTGTGCGCAACGCTGTCGACGTAGACGGCCGCGAATCCGACCGGGCGGCCGTCGATGTCGGCGACCCACACGGTCGCCTTCTCGTCCCGGCAGACCGCCTCGACGCCCTCGGCCTGGCTGGTCAGCCAGTCCGGGTAGAGCCGCTGGTAGACGGTCGACCCCAGGACCCGCTCGAACGATGCGAACACCGGTGCCCACGACCGCAGGGAAAACTCGACGACAGTGGCTACGTCGTCCGGGGTCAGCAGCCGGATCGTGAAGTCCATCCGCGTAGCCTGTCACACCGGCCGGATATCGGCCTGTCCGGAAAGCGGTTGCCGACCGTCGCCTTTGTCCACTGTGGACAGCGCTACTTCGCTTATGTGGCAGGCGAATCGGCGACCGGCCGCTCTGCCCCGGCGAGGCTACTCCCCGGCGTAGGACGAGTCGTGCGAGTGCTCGGAGTCCGCGGCCCACTGATCCCGCTCTTCACCGTCGTGGTGATGCGGCTGCTCGCCCTGGTCACCCTGGGCGTCGCCGGTGACGTCGACGTCGGACACGTCGGACACCTCGCCGGAGTCGTCGATGACCACCGGTTC
>DASXJE010000296.1 GCA_036497565.1 Mycobacteriales bacterium | reverse complement strand
CAGCACGCACGACCAGGTTCGCCGGGCGGTTCCCGACGATGCCGAGGAGCTGACCCGCCTGCGGGCGTTGATGTTCCGCGACATGGGCCGCCCGGCCGACCTGCTCGACGAGGCATGGTCGCGACGCAACGTCGAGCACTTCCACGCGCGGCTGGCGGACACGGAATCCTTCGCCGCGTTCGTCGTCGACCAGCCCGATGCCGGCCTGGCGGCGGTCGCGGTCGGCTGGCTCGACCAACACCTGATCGGACCGACCAATCCATCCGGTCAGGTCGGGTACGTCGCGAACATCTGCACCGACAGCGCGTTCCGTCGCAGGGGCTACAGCTGCAGCACGCACCCCCAAAGCACGCGCACCGCGGGCGTATCCGCCGCGACGACGGGTCATCCCCAGGGTCAACGCCCGGGGCGCACCAGGCCCTGCTCGTAGGCCAACACGACGGCCTGCACGCGATCGCGCAGGCCGAGCTTCGCCAGGATTCGCCCGACGTGGGTCTTCACGGTCGCCTCGGACAGAAAGAGCCGGCCGGCGATCTCCTGGTTGGACGCCCCGGTCGCCACTTCGAGGAAGACCTCGCGCTCGCGGTCGGTGAGGTCCGTGAGCGGATCGGGCGCGCCGGCGGGGCCCGGCAGGTCGCGGGCGACGTGGTCGATGAGCCGGCGGGTCGTCGACGCAGCGATCACGGCATCGCCGTGGTGCACGGTGCGGATCGCAGTCAGCAACTCTTCCGGCGGAGCGTCCTTGAGCAGGAAGCCGCTCGCACCCGCGCGTAGCGCGGCGAAGGCGTATTCGTCCAGGTCGAACGTCGTGAGTACGACGACCCGCGGCGCCGGCCCGGGCCGGGACAGCAGCTGCTCCGTCGACTCGACGCCGTTCATCCGCGGCATGCGGACATCCATCAGCACCACATCGGCGGCCGTCGCGGCGAGCCGGGCCAACGCCTCCGCGCCGTCGTTCGCTTCGCCGACGACCTCCATATCGTCCTGGGAGTCGACGACCATCCCCAGCCCGGCCCGGACCAGTGCCTGGTCGTCGACGAGGAACACCTTGATCGTCACGACGCCCCCTCCTCGGCCGGACCCGAACGGTACGGGACCCGGGCGCGGATCAGGAATCCCCCGCCGGGGCGGGCGCCGGAGGACATCGAGCCGCCGACCACGGCGAGACGTTCGCGCATACCGACGAGGCCACGCCCGCTCCCATCCGACGAGATCAGGCCGCTGCCGTCGTCGCCGGCGGTGATGCGCAGGTCGCCGTCGGTCCAGGCGAACTCGACGGCGGCGTGGGCGTCTGCGCCGGCATGTTTGAGCGTGTTGGTGAGTGACTCCTGCACGAGGCGGAACACCGCGAGCTCGCCCGCCGGGCTGAGCGGATGCGCCGTGCCGCGTTCGGTGTGGTCGACAGCGAGTCCGGCCGCCCGCACCCGGGCAATCAGATCGGGCAGCTGCGCCAGACCTGGCTGCGGCCCCCAGCCGGCGTCGGCTCCGTCGCCGACCTGCTCGTCGTTGTTGAGTACGCCGAGCAGGCCGCGCATGTCGGCGAGGGCCTGCCGGCCGGTGTCGGCGATCGTCTCGAGGACGGCGGCGGCCTTGTCGGGGCGGGCGCGGGCTGCATACCGGCCTCCTTCGGCCTGGCTGACGACGATCGAGAGCGAGTGCGCGACGACGTCGTGCATCTCGCGGGCGATCCGGGCGCGTTCGTCGACCGCGGCGCGCCGGGCGCGCTCCTCGCGGTCCGCCTCCGCGCGTTCGGCCCGCTCCTCGAGGGTCGCGACGTAGGCGAAGTGCAACCGGCGGAACCGCCCGAAGCTCCAGGATGCGACGACGGCGGCGGCCAACGCGCCGAAGAGGAAGAGAAGTTGGATGGTGCCGTGCGGCAGCGAGTCTGCGGGTGAGGTCCGGACGAGCCCGATCCGCAGGGTCGCGATGCCGGCGCCGGCCAGGCCGACGATCAATGCGTAGCCCGGCGCCGGGCGACCATAGGCGCTGACCGCGTACAGCGAGAGCAGGAAGACCAGGGACGACGGCAGGAACAACGGCGGCACCGGACCGGACGCCGAGCTCCCGTCCGGGGCCAGCGCCACTACGGCCATCACCGCCGTCGCCACGGCGAAGGAGGCCACCGGGAGACTGCGCCGGGCGACGAGCGACCCGTGCAGGACGACGACTGCGAGTACCAGGACGACCGACCATCCGACGGACAGCTTCAGGTCGGGGATGGCGACCACCGACGAGATGCCGAGCACCGCCGCAGCAAGGGCCGCGACGAGCATGTCGACCGACCACGGGTGTGCGCCGACCCAGCGATCCGCCCGCTCGAACGGGCGGCGCTGGATGCGCAATCGGCCGGCGTCGGATCCCACCCGGCGATCGTAGGCAGCACGGGCCGCGATGGCGTCACCCCAGGGACGGACGGATGTCGTCCCGAAGTCGTACGCCGCGGCAGTCAGCCCTCGGGCGGGATCAGCTTTCCCGGGTTGAGGACCCCCGCCGGGTCGAGGGTCGCCTTCACCGCCCGCAGTACCTCCACGCCGAGCTCACCGACCTCCTCGACCATGCCGCCGCGGTGGTCCAGACCGACGCCGTGATGGTGGGTGATCGTCGCGCCGGCCGCGGCGATCGCGGCGTCGGCGGCCTCCTTGGCCCGCCGCCACTGGGCGACCGGGTCGTCGGTCTGCGCGGCGGCGACCGTGAAGTACAGCGACGCGCCGGCCGGGTAGACGTGCGAGACGTGACACCACACCAGCGCCGGGGTGCCCTGCCCGGCCAGCGCCGCAGCGAGCGCATCACGCACCTGCGCGTGCAGCGACGCGAGGTGCGACCAACTGGTCGCGGTCTCGACGGTTTCGGCGAGCACGCCGACGTCGAGTACGGCGTCGCGCAGCGCAGGCCCGCGGAACCGGCGCGCGCGCCACCGCTCGCCGGCGGGCGAGGGAAGGGCGCTGCCACCCGCGCCGGCGAGGACTGCCGTGGCGAGCTCGCGGCGCGCCGCCACCACCGACGCGGGGCCTTCGTAGCCGACCACCGCCAGGCATCCGCCCGGGTCGCCGGAGGGATCGCCGCCGGCCCCGCCCATCAGCCGGTCGACCCCGGTCTCCGCCTCGTCGGAGAGCCGGGTGATCGTCGGCAGGATGCCGGCGTGCGCGAGGCGGCGGAACGCCAGCACGCCTGCGGCGAAGTCGGGGAACAACCACGCCTCGTCGACGACGACCTCAGGTCGGGCGCGGACCATCGCGGTGACCTCGGTGATCACCCCGAGGGTGCCCTCCGAGCCCAGCACCAGCTGTCGCAGATCCGGGCCGGCCGCCGACGACGGCGCCCGGCCGAGTCGCAGCGACCCGCGCGGGGTGGCGACCCGCAGCCCGAGCACCAGGTCGTCGAACCGGCCGTAGCCCGAGGACGCCTGTCCGGAGGACCGGGTCGCCGCGTAACCGCCGATGCTGGCGTGGGCATAGCTCTCCGGCAGGTGTCCGAGGGTGAGGCCACGCGCGGCGAGCAGTTCCTCGGCCTCCGGCGTACGCAGACCGGCTTCGAGCGTCGCGGTCATCGACACGTCGTCGAGCGCGACGAGGTGATCGAGGCGACGCAGGTCGAGCGCGATCACCGCCGCGAATCCGGCGCGCACCGGCTCGACACCGCCGACCACACTCGTGCCGCCGCCGAAGGGCACCACCGCGACCCGGTGCTCCGCGCAGGTGCGGAGTACGCCGAGCACCTCGTCGTGATTGGCCGGATAGACCACCGCGTCGGGTGCGTCCCCGGCATCGCCGGACCGCCGCCGCAGCAGGTCGGTGGTGCTCTTGCCGCCGGCATGCCGGAGCCGGGTGGGTGGGTCGTCGCGAATTTCGGTGGCGCCGACCACCGCGACGAGCGTCTGCCGCGCGGCCGGCGGCAGCTGCGCCGGGCGCATCGTCGCCGCGGTCTCATCGACGGGCGGGGTCCGCGGCCGGGTGACCTGCAGGGTCTCCTGCAGCAGCGCACGCAGGTCGTCGGCGAGCGGCTCGGACCGGTCGTCCCACCCGGACCAGATCATCTCGTCG
>DASXJE010000295.1 GCA_036497565.1 Mycobacteriales bacterium | reverse complement strand
TGAGCTGCTTTATCTGGATCGGCACCGCGATCATGGTGAAGAACGCACCGAACGCCGAGACGCTGGCGGCGATGGTGCGCAGTCGGAAGTCACGGTGCCGGCGCACCGGGCCAAGATCGATGGTCAGCGCGTGCAGCCGGTTCAGCAGGCTAGCCACCGGCCCATGATCCCAGGCCGGGCCAGCGAATTCGCTCGACCTACAGGTACTGGCCGGTGTTGGAGATGGTGTCGATGGCCCGGCCCGACTCGCTGCCCTTGCCACCGGAGATCAGGGTGCGGATGTAGACGATCCGCTCGCCCTTCTTGCCCGAGATCCGCGCCCAGTCGTCCGGGTTGGTGGTGTTGGGCAGGTCCTCGTTCTCCCGGAACTCGTCGATGCAGGCGGCCAGCAGGTGTTGCATCCGCAGGCCGCGCTGGCCGGTGGTCAGCAGATCCTTGATCGCCATCTTCTTGCCCCGGTCCACGATGTTCTGGATCATCGCGCCGGAGTTGAAGTCCTTGAAGTACAGCGTCTCCTTGTCACCGTTGGCGTAGGTGACCTCGAGGAAGCGGTTGTCCTCGCTCTCGGTGTACATCCGCTCCACGGTGTGCTGGATCATCGCGTTCACGGTGGCCTCGGCCGAGCCGCCGTGCTCGGCCAGGTCGTCGGCGTGGATCGGCAGGGTCTTGGTGATGTACTTCGAGAAGATGTCGCGCGCCGCTTCGGCGTCGGGCCGCTCGATCTTGATCTTGACGTCCAGCCGACCGGGTCGCAGGATCGCCGGGTCGATCATGTCCTCGCGGTTGGACGCGCCGATCACGATCACGTTCTCCAGACCCTCGACGCCGTCGATCTCGCTCAGCAACTGCGGGACGATGGTGTTCTCCACGTCCGAGGACACCCCGGAGCCACGGGTCCGGAAGATCGAGTCCATCTCGTCGAAGAACACGATCACCGGCATGCCCTCGCTGGCCTTCTCCCGGGCCCGCTGGAACACCAGCCGGATGTGCCGCTCGGTCTCACCGACGTACTTGTTCAGCAGCTCCGGGCCCTTGATGTTGAGGAAGAACGACCGGCCTTTCTCGTCGTCGCCACGCACCCTGGCGACCTGCTTGGCCAGCGAGTTGGCCACCGCCTTGGCGATCAGCGTCTTGCCGCAGCCGGGCGGGCCGTACAGCAGGATGCCCTTGGGCGGACGCAGCTGGTGCTCGCGGAACAGGTCGGCATGCAGGAACGGCAGCTCGACGGCGTCGCGGATCTGCTCGATCTGCGAGCTCAGCCCGCCGATGTCGGTGTAGTCGATGTCCGGTACCTCTTCCAGTACCAGTTCCTCGACCTCGCTCTTGGGAATCCGCTCGTAGACGTAGGAGGACCGCGGCTCCAGCAGCAGCGAGTCGCCGACCCGCAGCGGCGAGCCGCGCAGGACGTCGGCGATGTGGACGATCCGCTCCTCGTCGGTGTGCCCGATCACCAGGGCCCGGTCGCCACCCTCGAGGATCTCCTTGAGCATCACGACCTCGCCGGCCCGCTCGAACTCGCGGGCGGCGACGACGTTGAGCGCCTCGTTGAGCATCACTTCCTGGCCGGCGCGCAGCTCCTCGATCTCGACCGCGGGTGAGACCGAGACACGCAGCTTGCGGCCGCCGGTGAAGACGTCCACAGTTCCGTCGTCGTAACGTCCGAGAAACACGCCGTAACCACTGGGCGGCTGGGCGAGCCGGTCGACCTCTTCCTTGAGGCTCACGACCTGATCGCGTGCTTCGCGCAGCGTGCTGGCCAGTTTGTCGTTGCGCTCACTCAGCGCACTGACATGACCGTTGGCCTCAGCCAGCCGCTCCTCGAGCGCCCGGACGAGCCGGGGCGACTCGATCAGCTTCCGGCGCAGCATGTCGACTTCCTCTTCGAGGAACGACAGCTGTGTCGTCAGGTCGTGGATCTCCTTCTCATAGCGCGCGTCGTCGTCGTGTCCTGTCACCACGAGCACCCACCTCCCCGCGGGATCCCTGCGGTGTGCCCAACCCTACACAGCCCGGGTTCTGGGCGAGTCCCAACGCGCCCGGCCGACGGACCCCTCCGGCCGGACGCATCCAGTTCCGCCATGTTGCCCGGCCGGCCCTGCTCCCGACGGTACGGTGATCGCCGCAGGGCATGTGCCCAAAGCACGACATGCCTTCGGTTACGGGCGGTGCGGGGCTACGGGGTGTACGGGGATCTGGGGGCCGACGATGGTCAGCGAGATACTGCAGGTGAGCGGCGGGACGGCGCTGCGCGGCGAGGTCCGCGTCCGGGGTGCGAAGAACCTTGTCCCCAAGGCCATGGTCGCCGCTCTGCTCGGTGACACGCCGAGCCTCCTGCGTGACGTGCCGGACATCAGCGACGTACGGATCGTCCGGCATCTGCTCGAACTGCACGGCGTGTCGGTCACCTCGACCGGCCCGGCCGAGATCACCCTCGACCCGTCCTCGGTCGAGGAGGCCAACGTCGCCGACGTCGACGGCCATGCCGGATCCAGCCGGATCCCGATCCTGCTCTGCGGACCCCTGCTCCACCGGCTCGGTCACGCGTTCATCCCCCATCTCGGCGGCTGCCGGATCGGCGACCGGCCGATCGACTACCACCTCGATGCCCTCCGCCAGTTCGGCGCGACCGTCGACAAGCAGGACGACGGGCTGTCCATCACCGCACCGGACGGCCTGCGCGGAACGAAGCTGGTGCTCCCCTACCCGAGCGTCGGCGCGACCGAGCAGGTCCTTCTCACCGCCGTCCTCGCCGAGGGCGTGACGGAACTGCGCAACGCCGCCACCGAGCCGGAAGTCCTCGACCTGATCGCGGTGCTGCAGAAGATGGGCGCCGATATCTCCGTGCACACCGACCGGGTCATCAGGATCACCGGTGTCGACCGGCTCGACGGCTTCAGCCACCGCCCGGTGCCGGACCGGCTCGAGGCCGCCTCGTGGGCCTGTGCGGCCCTGGCGACCGGCGGCGACATCACCGTTCGGGGCGCCCGGCAGGCCGGGTTGATGACATTCCTCAACGTATTCCGCGCCGCCGGTGGTGCCTTCGACGTCGATGACGGGCCGGACGGCGGTATCCGGTTCTGGCACCCGGGCGATGCGCTGCGCGCCCTGCCCATCGAGACCGATGTCCACCCGGGTTTCCAGACCGACTGGCAGCAGCCGTTGGTCGTCGCGCTGACCCAGGCCGACGGGCTGTCGATCGTGCACGAGACGGTGTATGAGAACAGGCTGGGTTTCACGACGGCGCTCGCCCAGATGGGCGCGCACATCCAGCTCTACCGCGAGTGCCTGGGCGGGCTGCCGTGCCGCTTCGGCCAGCGCAACTACCTGCACTCGGCGGTCATCAGCGGGCCGACCAAGCTGCACGCCGCCGAGCTGACGATCCCCGACCTGCGCGGCGGGTTCTCCTACGTGATTGCAGCGCTCGCCGCGCAAGGCACCTCGAGTGTGCACGGCGTCGACCTGATCTTCCGCGGCTACGAGGCCTTCCCGACCAAGCTGCACGACCTCGGGGCGGACATCGAGGTGCTCACCCGCGAGACGGACGACGCTGTCGGGCCGGTGCGGTGACTCCGTCGGCGAGTCGGCGCGTGGTGACGAGAAAGGCTGTGTGGGCGACCATCCGGTGATCGGGCCGGACGGCGAGCCCGACGACGTGCCACGGCCGCAGCAGGGTCTCGAAGGCGTACGGCTCGGTGAACCGGCCGTCGGAGCGCATCGCCTCGACCACAGTGGACAGTTGCGTGGTCGTCGCGACGTAGGCCACCAGCACGCCGCCCGGCAGCAGCGCCCGGGCCACCGGGTCGAGCACCTCCCAGGGCGCGAGCATGTCCAGCACCACCCGGTCGACCTCGGTGAGCTCGCCCTCGCCGAGGTCGCCGACCTCCAGGCACCAGGCCGGATGCGGGCCGCCGAAGAACGCCTCGACGTTGCCGCGGGCGATCTCGGCGAAATCGGCGCGTCGCTCGAAGGAGTGGACGGCGCCGGTGTCGCCGACCGCGCGCAGCAACGAACACGTCAGCGCACCTGAGCCGGCTCCGGCCTCGAGAACCCGCGCGCCCGGGTAGAGGTCGGCCATCGCGACGATCTGGGCGGAGTCCTTCGGGTAGACCACCTGGGCGCCGCGGGGCATCGACATCACATAGTCGGTGAGCAGCGGGCGGAGCGCGAGGTATGCCGTGCCCGTCGCCGCGGTGACCACGCTGCCCTCGGGCAGTCCGATCAGGTCGTCATGGGCGATCGCGCCGCGATGGGTGTGGAAGTTTCGCCCGGGCTCGAGCAGCACCGTGTGCCGCCGGCCCTTCGGATCGGTCAGCTGCACCCGGTCACCCGCCCGGAACGGTCCCCGTGGGCGCTCGTTCACCGGTCCCTCATCGAGGGGCGCCCGACGCGCTCGGCTCCGGAGCCGACGAGCCCAGGGCCTTGGCGACGTCGCTGGTCACCAGGACGCCGACGCTGTGGCCGTCGCGGCCGACGATGAGGTATTCCGACGCCGGCGTCGTACGCATGGCCTCGAGCATGGCCTCGCCCGCGAGCGTGTCACGCAGGATCAGACCGTCCTCGAGCGGCCGGGCGACGTCGGCGACCGAGGTCCATGCCCGGCGCCCTTCCGGCACCGTCTGCACGGCCGTCTCGGAGACCAGGGCGCGCGGTTTGCCGGTCGTGTCGACGACCACCAGGGCGCCGACCTTCGCCTGCTGGGCGCGGCGTACGGCCTCTCCGATCGAGACGTCGGTCGCGATGTCGAGCGTGGGCCGGACCAGGTCGGCGACCCGCAGCTGGGGCAGGCTCGTCTTCAAGGTGGCGACCCGGAGCGCCTGGCCCGCGCTGATCCAGATGAAGGCGGCGAGCAGCAGCCCGATCGCGAAGCTGTAGAGGCCGAGTCCGGATACGTCGCGCTGGAGGTAGAACGCCATCACGACCACGGCGATCGCGACGGTCCGACCACCCCAGGCGGCGGCGCGGGTACCCGTCAGCTGCGAGCCGGTCAGCTTCCACACGCCGGCGCGAAGAACGCGGCCGCCGTCGAGCGGCAGGCCCGGCAGCATGTTGAAGGCCGCCACCAGGCCGTTGGTGATCACCAGCTGGAAGACCAGCCAGCGGCCGACCGAGAACTCCGGCAGGTGGGTGTAGCCCGCGGCGCCGACTCCGGCGATCAGCAGCGACACGAGCGGCCCGGCGATCGCCACGAGGTATTCATGCGACGGGCGCTCGGGCTCTCCTTCGATCTCCGAAACACCGCCCAGCAGGAACAGCACGATCCGGCGTACGGGGAGGCCGAGCGCGAGGCTCACCACGCAGTGCCCCAACTCGTGGAGCAGGACGCTGATCGCGAGCAGCACCGCGGCGCCGAACGCGATGGCGTAGGAGGCCCCGGTGGAGATCCCGGCGACGTTCTGCCGGACCGCGTCGGCCCAGGACAAGGTGATGAACGCCGCGAAGATGAGCCACGACGGTGACAGGAACACCGGGACCCCGAAGTAGCGCCCCGCCGGGAAGCCCGCCGCGCGTTCACGCGGCTGCTGCTGTCGCTGCTGGACGGGGGCCATGCCCCCGATGCTACGTGCCTGAGCGTGTCGGACGGGTGCTCGACCTGCGGGCCCGGATCACCCATCCGGGGTGCACCGACGCGCCGACGACGCGGGCGTGGCCTACCGTGGCTGCATGAGTGCGCCGGGCGACCCGCCCACAAATTCGTCGGCGACGACGTCGGCGACCGGAGAATCCCCGGAGCGGGTTCCCCGGGCCCTGGCGCGCGGACGCACCCCCCGACGGCGTCGCCGGATGCTCCAGTGGCCCATCCTCGTGATCGTCGCGGTGGTGGTCGCGGTGCTCGTCCGCACCTTCCTGCTGGAGAGCTTCTACATCCCGTCCGGGTCGATGGAGAACACGCTCAACATCAACGACCGGGTGCTGGTCGACAAGATCAGCTACCACCTGCACGGGATCGGCCGCGGCGACATCGTGGTCTTCCGTCGCCCGCCACATCTGCAGATCTCCGACAACGACCTCATCAAGCGGGTCATCGGCCTGCCGGGCGACACGCTGAAGGCGTCCGGCGGCAGTGTCTTCGTCGACGGCCGCAAGCTCTCCGAGCCCTACGTCCGGACCGCGTGCCACGGCACGGGGCCCTTCGGTCCGGTCACCGTGCCGGCGGGGAAGATCTTCGTGATGGGCGATAACCGCTGCAATTCATACGATAGTCGGTACTTCGGGGCCATTTCCAAAAATCTCGTCGTCGGGCAGGCCTTCGTCCGGATCTGGCCGATCAGCCGCCTGTCCGGGCTCTGACCTCGTCCGGCCCGGTGCGTCGGGGCCGGGTTATGTCAGAGGTCCGGCCTAGGCTCCAGGGCATGAGCAGCGACACGCAGATCAGCGTCGATACGACCGACGACCCGGGAGAGGTCGACCTCCCGACCCCCGTGCTGCGCTCGCTGTCCCCGTCGCGAGCCGGCGATTTCAAGACCTGTCCGCTGCTCTACCGCTTCCGCTGCATCGACCGGCTGCCCGAGCGGCCCTCCCCCGACGCGGTCCGCGGAACGGTGGTGCACGCGGTCCTGGAGCGGCTCTACGACCTCCCGGCGGCAGAGCGCACCCCGGAGGCCGCGACGGCGCTGGTGGGCCCGCAGTGGGAGCGGCTGCTCGAGGAGGAGCCCGTCCTCGCCGAGCTGTGGGCGGCCGATCCCGACGATCCCGCCGATCCCGACGGCGCCGGCGACACCCGGGCGGACGAGCTCGCCGGGTGGCTGGATTCCGCCCGCCGCCTCGTCGAGGGCTACTTCACCCTCGAGGACCCGACCCGGCTGGAGCCGGCCGACCGCGAATGCCTGGTCGAGACCGTGCTCGACGACGGGCTGCTGCTGCGCGGCTATGTCGACCGGCTCGACGTCGCCCCGACCGGAGAGGTGCGGGTCGTCGACTACAAGACGGGCGGTGCCCCACGCGAGGCGTACGAAGGCCGGGCGCTGTTCCAGATGAAGTTCTATGCCCTGGTCCTGTGGCGGATGCGCGGCGTGGTGCCGCGCCAGCTGCGGCTGATCTACCTCAAGGACCGCGACACGCTCACCTACACCCCGGACGAGGAGGAGCTGCGCCGCTTCTCCCGGACGCTGCAGGCGATCTGGGCGGCGATCACCCGCGCGACCCGCGAGGGTGACTTCCGGCCTAGTCCTGGTCCGTTGTGTGCGTGGTGCGACCACCGGGCGCTGTGTCCGGCGTACGGCGGGACTCCCCCGCCGTATCCGGGCGCCGAGATCGAGCAGGAAGCGACGCCAGCCAGTCGACCGTGACGCCGACCAGCGAGTCGATCACCACCCGGTGCGGTCCGGGTGCGACCGGCACCTCGCTGGGCACCGCGACCACGGTCGCCCCGGCCGCCTCGGCCGAGGCGATGCCGCGGGGCGAGTCTTCGATCGCCACGCAGTCGGCCGGGTCGACGCCCAGCCGCGCGGCGGCGGTGAGGTAGGACTCCGGGTGCGGCTTGGTGTGGGTCACCTCGTCGCCGCAGACGACGACGCCGAAGGTGTCGGGCGGGAAGCTGCGCAAGGCGACCTCGGTCAGGTCGCGGTGGGTCGACGTCACCAGCGCGGCGGGGATGCCGGCGTCGCGTACCGCCTGCACCAGCTCGAGCGCACCTTCCTTCCACGGCAGGTGCTCGCAAAAGAGCTCCTTGGTGCGGTTGAGCAGCCACGGCCCGGTGACCTGGGGATCGGCGGTGACGCCGAGATCGGCATGCACCATCGTCACGGACTCGAAGAGGTTGGCGCCGACCAGTGCCTTGCGGGTCTCCGGCGAGAGCCGGCCACCCAGTGAGGCGGCCAGGTCGTCGAGGCTGATGTCCCAGAGCTTTTCGCTGTCGAAGAGGGTGCCGTCCATGTCGAAGAGGACGGCGGCGAGCTTCGGCTGATGGGCCGGATCGCCGGAGCCGGCGGCGCCGGGGCGGGAGTCGCTCATCGGGCCGCGAAGTACTTCGCCTCGGGATGGTGGACCACGATCGCCGACGTCGACTGCTCGGGATCGAGCTGATACTCCTCGGAGAGCGTCACCCCGATCCGCTCCGGCTTGAGCAGCTCGACGACCTTGTCCTGGTCCTCCAGGTCGGGGCAGGCCGGGTAGCCGAAGGAGTAGCGCGCTCCCCGGTAGTCCAGCCGCAGGTAGCCCTCGACGTCGTCCGGGTCGTCGGCGGCGGCCGATCGGCCATTGTCGAAGGCGAGCTCCTCACGGATCCGCTTGTGCCAGTACTCGGCCAGCGCCTCGGTCAGCTGCACGGACAACCCGTGCACCTCGAGGTAGTCGCGGTAGGCGTTGGCCTCGAACAGCTCATGGGCGAACGCGCTGATCTTCTCGCCCATGGTCGCGACCGTGAACGCCACCACGTCGGTCTCACCGGAGTCCTCGGACCGGAAGAAGTCGGCGAGGCAGAGCCGCCGGTCGCGCCGCTGCCGCGGGAAGGTGAACCGCGCCCGCTCCGCCCCGTTGTCGCCGAGGACGATCAGGTCCTCGCCCTTGCTGACGCAGGGGAAGTAGCCGTAGGCCACTGCGGCCTCCAGCACCCCTTCGGTCTTGAGCCGGTCGAGCCAGTAGCGCAGCCGCGGCCGGCCTTCGGTCTCGACGAGTTCTTCGTACGTCGGTCCCTTGCCACCGCGGGCACCCCGCAACCCCCACTGGCCGAGGAACGTGGCCCGCTCGTCGAGCAGGGACGCGTAGTCGGCCACCGGGATCCCCTTCACGATCCGGTCGCCCCAGAACGGCGGCGTCGGCACCGGGTTGTCGGTCGCGACGTCGGAGCGGCCGACCACCTCGTCCTCCGGCGGCTCCTCGGCCGCCCGGCGTTCCGCGGCGATCCGGCGGGACCGTTCGTGCCGGGCCCGCCGCTGTTCGGCCTTGGTGTCGTCCGGGCCGTCCGGGGTGGCCTCCGCCGGTACGCCGCCCCGCCGGATCGTCATCAGGGTGTCCATCAGCCGGAGGCCTTCGAAGGCGTCGCGCGCGTAGCGGACGTCGCCGTCGAAGAGGTCGGCGAGATCCTGCTCGACGTAGGACCGGGTCAACGCCGCGCCCCCGAGCATCACCGGCCACCGCTCGGCGAACCCACGGGAGTTCATCTCCTCGAGGTTCTCCTTCATCACCACCGTCGACTTCACCAGCAGCCCGGACATGCCGATCACGTCGGCACGATGCTCCTCGGCGGCGTCGAAGATCGCCGACACCGGCTGCTTGATGCCGAGGTTGACGACCGTGTAGCCGTTGTTGGACAAGATGATGTCGACGAGGTTCTTGCCGATGTCGTGGACGTCGCCCTTCACGGTGGCCAGGACGATCTTCCCCTTCGATTGCACCTCGACCTTCTCCATGAATTGCTCGAGGTGGGCGACGGAGGCCTTCATCGTCTCGGCGCTCTGGAGGACGAACGGGAGCTGCATCTGCCCCGAGCCGAACAGCTCGCCCACGACCTTCATCCCCTCGAGGAGGAGGTTGTTGACGATCTCGAGCGGCGAGTAGGTCTCGCGGGCCTGGTCCAGGTGGACGATCAAGTCGCGCTTCTCGCCGTCGATGATGTGGCGCTTGAGCTTCTCCTCGATCGGCAGGTTTTCCTGCTCGGCCTTGGGGCCCGCCGTCACCTCCGTGCCTTCGGGGAAGAGTGAAATGAACGCCGTCAGTGGGTCGAAGCCCTCGCGGCGGCGGTCGTAAATCAGGGCGAGCGCGGCGTTCCACTGCTCGTCGGGGATCCGGTTCT